>CAYQUL010000010.1:8164-9043 GCA_964420735.1 uncultured Gammaproteobacteria bacterium | reverse complement strand
GCCAGCATCTTCATTTCAGTAAACCACTTAAGTGCTACTGTGCGATTTTCTGAATGAGCTAATTGTGACAAATAGTAGTCACAAGCAATCTCACCAGTGCGGGTATAGTTGCCCTCACGGGAATTAGCAATGCAGGCGTTAACAAACGATTTGAGTACGATGTCAGCCTTTTTTTCAAAGAAACGATCAGCCTCATACCGGGCAAGTTTTGAGAGCTTCATGTCTGACGTGCTTTCTGAAATATAACTTAGTGTCGCGGCCAATGGCGTTTCAGGGTGAGGCACTTTCATTACCCTGTTAAACAGATAATCAGCCATGGCCGAATCACGCGCAATTTCATACTTATAGTCAACCACTTCTCCTCTTGGGTCGTTGTTAATCAAGCGAAGAGCCCCTTGAATTACTTTTGTACTGGTAACATAGGCCTCCCATTGCCGGTACGCTGTCAGCGCTAACAAAAGGTCGTTTGCCCTCCAAGCCTTCTGGATATCTTTCTTCAGCTGACCTGAAATCAGGCGAACTAAATTAAGCATTTCAGCCTTCTCTGCAACGGTCAGTTCATCCCAGTAATAAACATCTTCATGAACCTTATCAATTTGAGGTTGAACCCCAAATGACTGCCCTTCTAGCCGACCATTTTCAAGTAAGTAGCTGTTCACAAAAATCTCCTTCTACTGATTTCGAGACTTAAATTATATAGGATAAATAGAGTGGTTGCAAAAGAGAAGTAAAAGACGCTGAAGAGCGCAACTTATGCCGTAACCATTGCCTGCTTTGCATCAAACTTTAAGCGTTTAATACACTTGGCACACATTGTAACTTGCTTTGCCTGGCCATCAACTTCAATGGTTTTCTTTTGAAGATTAGCCTTAAAAACAC
>CAYQUL010000010.1:0-8154 GCA_964420735.1 uncultured Gammaproteobacteria bacterium | reverse complement strand
TAAAAACACGTGCAATTAAAAAGGTACGATACATCCACCGCTTTCCTGCAACACCTCGTCTGTGTTTTTGAGAGCGGCCAATCGCGGTTTTCTTTTCACACATGTAACAACTTGCCATAGCGTGTAGTATAATACACCAACGCCTCACTTTCAATGCTTATTGATCTACTCATCAATTCACCAATTTTATTTGTGCCAATTTTTGCGGCACTAGTTACTGCAATCACGGTTCACGAGTTTGCACATGCGTTTGCGGCTGACAAATTAGGTGACCCAACACCTCGTTTAATGGGAAGACTTACGATTAACCCCTTAAAACACATGGACCCCTTTGGCACCCTTTTAATGCTCTTTTTAAACTTTGGTTGGGGCCGCCCAGTTGTCTTTGACCCATATAACCTGAAAAACCCTCGACGGGACACTGCCATTATCTCCTTTGCAGGTCCACTCTCAAATCTTCTTTTAGCCTCTGTATTGTCAATTATCTTAAAAATTATGGCCAGTGCTGGTATTGGCGGGCTTTTTGCAATCATTGCACCGCTGTTTATCAAGTTTAATGTGACTCTGGCAATATTTAACCTAATCCCCGTTCACCCGCTTGATGGAGGCAAGATCTTGATTGGACTGCTTCCTCCACACGAGGCACGTGTTGTAGACCGAATTATGACCCAATACGGCCTTTTAATTCTTTTGTTTATCTTGGTTGTCCCTGTTTTTGGTGGCACCACCTTTGTAAATGCCATTTTGACCCCAATAGTTAACGCCCTGATGAAGGTCTATATGCCAGGAATGCAATATATTTGAGGCACAAAAAAAGGCTGGTTTCCCAGCCTAAACAAAATTCTGTCAAGCGCTATTACGTACGTATGATACCGATCTATCAGAAATACGAGGTCTTTTCGCCTACTTGCTTAGCCGTTTAATGTGATCTTCAACTCCTAGATCAGTTGATATCTCATCTTCCACAAGCTCATTTTACAGTTCCCTCTACGCCTTTGGAGCAATATCCCGAACAAATATATGATAAAAGTGTGTCGAACCTTCTGCTTCAATGTCCGGGATTATCTGGTAGATGGCCTTATTGCAGCTTATTACCAAAGCCTCTTGTGTCTGTTTACCTGAAATTGGATCAAACACCCCACTTGGCACCCAGCTCGAACAAACTCGCACAGGTTGTCCACATTTCGGACAATAGTGAATAAATGCCGTTGGATCCTGATCAAAAAGCATTTGATATTCCTCAGGATTTTGAGCTTTATATGTTGCCACTTTCGGGTATTTCTCTTCAAGCTCGAGTGCTTCATTCTCATCAAACTTTTTAACCAAATAGGTGAAAAAAATTGATAATATAAATGTCACACAAAGAAAAATAGCGACAAAGTACTCACCTTTTTGAAAATCCAACAACAAGCCTACAACACCTGTGACAACCACAGAAAACATCATAGCAACGGCAAACACGCCGATCTCTATCTGTTTAAGCAAATTCCACATTTATAAACTCCTCAATAGTATGCTATGGGTTATTATACCACATCAGGTTCATTCTTCGCTTATAGAAAAACAAAATGTACAATAGGTTATATAGTCTGTAACAAACTTAGTAAAGACATCTGTTTGTTCCACCAAGATTGTCCTGGAATGGTATAATAGGCTAACCCTGGAAGAGAGGGGCGCACATCAAAAAACTTTTTCTTAACATCTTTTAATCGGGAGTCATACTTCGGGTATGATTCATCTAAACAATGAAAGTTTGTCAGGTATATTGGCGCACGGCGCAAGTGAAAAACTTGCGGTACTGCACAATCGTCTTGCGACTAGCCCACCTCTTTATTGAGGGAAAAAGTTTTAGTGCAAACCGCTTTCGGGGTTACGCGTGCACACAAAAAAGGACCCTAAACATAACGTTTAAGGTCCAAAGCACATTACTTGTGCATTAGGTATTCTCCATCACGCTGGTCATTTTCAAACGAGACTTCTGACCCACAATCAGGACAACGAACACAACCATTTGAGGTGTTCTTGCGCTTAATAGCCGCAGCAATGTCCTGCAAGTCAATTTGATACTCATTCCCAGTCTTGGGACAAGTAAACGTCTTGTTTGCCCAACTGCTGTAATTATCAATACCCTCGTAAACTAACTTCATGTAACACCCCTTTGTTAATTAGTGTTAATTGCACACTAAGTATAAGGCACAAACAAATATTTGTCAAATTTACACTAAGCGTTTAGTTAAATACCGCAGCGGAGGTCCCATTCCCTAACTTGGGAACTGGACAAGAAGCGAAGAGCAAAGTATCGGAATCTACGATAAGTTCCACAGTACTGTAGGTAAGGGTCAGTTGGCGTTGTCGTAGCCGTTGGTCTTGGTGTGACACTTGCAATTGGCGTCACTGTTGGCCGCACAGTCGGCGTTACAGTAGGCCTCACAGTTGGTGTGGTTGTTGGCCTTGCGGTCGGGGCAATTGTTGGGATAGGTGTTGGTGTAAGGGTCGGCCTTACTGTTGGCGTAATTGTAGGCAGAGGCGAAGGAGTTAAGGTTGGTCTTGTTGTAACAACCGGAGACTGAGTTGGGGTAGCTGTTATTGTTGGCACTGGTGTTGCGGCCTTAATACCGGCATGAATAAGCAACTCATCAGGAGTAAAGACAGCAACATCGGTTCCAAAGAGTGTGTTAACTGTGGTAATCCATTCATTTGCATAAAAACCTGATACAACGGTTCCTGAGTGGATACTGTCTGACAAAAGAACGTGATGTGGCTCATCCCCTGGTGTTGCAAAGGAGATCTTCTCGCCACCTACAGTCATATTCCCTTGAGAATCAATGAGTCCAAATAGCTTAGTTGCAACAGCATCTGCATCAAAAATCGCGTACCCTCGCTGGCTTACGATTAGTTTAATTTGATCATTGGTTGACTTAATTGCGTCCGAGACCTTTTTAAGTTTAGTGGCGTCAGGGTACTTTGCGCGAGCACCAGGAGACAGTGTCATGTCAGGAATAAGAGAAATAAGCATCTTTGCTTTGCCGCTGGCGTTAATTGTGTCAATTGCAGTCTTAACGTTTGTTGCTACTTGTTGGTTATATGCAACAAGAGCAGTTCCAGTTAGTTGACCGTTATAAATCTGTCCAAAGGCCGAGTTGTACCAGGCATAATCATTTGCTCCAAGCGAATAATAGACAAATGGTACAGCTCCAGACTGAACTAGGGCTCCTAAGGAGCTATGTGCACCAGCATCAAGTGCTGACTTTGTTGTGGCACCTGAGCGGGCGAAGTTATACTCATATCCAGTTCTTCGAAATCCTCCCCAAGTAGAGTACTGACCAAAGTTAATATTTCTAAATTTTACTAATTGTTCAATCCAATTGAAGGTTATTGCCCCATAGGCCCCCCCACGATTGTCATCAGCCCGATACTCATCAGAAGTACTGTCCCCAATCACTCCAACTGTTGCAAACATTGGTGCAGCTTTGGTTCGAGTTATGTCAGTTGGGGTTGAAGCTTTAGAAAGAATAAAAATACCAATGAAGGTTATTACGGCAAGCATAACAGCTAAAGTAAGAGTACTTAACGGCTTCTTCTTTTTGGTTGCCATATCTAAAAGTAAGAATAGAGCAGCTTAATTAGATTAATCAATAGGGATATTTTCCCCAGTTACTTATTGACCTGCATTTGAATGCAGTTCACTATTTGTAGAGATTTATGTGGAAATCATTATTAATTGCTACAGTTGGGGCCCTGGTGCTTGTTGGTATACTCTCCCTAGGGGTCTTTAAGACTAACACCGCCCAAAACACATCTGCAGCAAATGCTGCATTCACCTTTCAAGCGCTTAGAACAACAAACTGGAACTGAAGTAAAAGTATTTCTTAATACAAACACTGATCAGACAACATTTGCCCGCGCAACAGTTGTTTTTAATCCTTCACAACTGCAACTTGCTGACACAATAACAAGAGGCCTAGTGTTTGGGTATGAGGTAAGTAAAACGGCCGTAATAGAGGCTAACAGTACGGGGCGCATGAGTCTTGTCTACCTCCGTTGTGCACCAACTGACAGGGGATGCTTAAGTGGAGTATTGCCAAGTGGGCTGTTTGATGTGGCAACTCTTACCTTTAAACCAAAAACAGGTTTTACCACGGGAAGTTCCTCAATCACAGTCGACACGAATGATTCTCAAGTTGTTACAGTAACTGGCACAAAGCTCCCCCTTGCAGTCACTCCAATCTCACTTTCATTTGAGGCAGCAACGGCCGCACCAACAAAATCTCCGTCCTCCGTCCCTTCTCCAACAACTGTGGCGACCTCGTCCCCTGCTCCAACACAAACCACGTCATTTAAAGCAGAATACTTTAATAATAAAACGTTAAGTGGTGCACCTGTTGTTACCAGAAACGAAACTACTGTTCAACATGAATGGAAGCTAGCCGCACCGGCTCCTGGGGTTACACCTGACAATTTTTCAGCTCGCTTTAGTCAAAACGCACAGTTTACTAGTGGACTATACAGATTTACCCTCGTTGCTGACGACGGTATTCGTTTATTTGTAGATGGTGTCAAGATAATTGATGGTTGGAAAGACCAATCAGCTACAACATACACGGCCGACATCAACCTAACCAGTGGCACACATTCAGTTGTGGTTGAGTATTATGAAGGTGGATGGGATGCAACTGCCAAAGCAATGTGGACAAAGCAGCAAAATGAAGACACGACCTTTAAAGCGGAATACTTTTCAAATAAAACACTGTCTGGAACACCGATTGTTAGACAAGAAAGTGCAATTAATTTTGACTGGGGGTATGGCGGGCCGATTGGCATTCCAAAAGACAACTTCTCTGCCCGATTTAGCCGCAGTGTCTATTTTCAAGCTGGCACTTATCGCTTTACTGTGACGGTTGATGACGCAGCACGGATACTTGTTGATGGAAAAGTCATAATAGATCAGTGGAAAGATCAGAGGCCAACCACTTATACCAAAGACTTGATTTTAACTGAAGGATTGCACTCAGTCCAAATGTACTATGCTGAAGCATTTGGTACAGCAATTGCAAAATTTAACTGGATTAAGCGATAAAACATGAAAATACTTTTTTCTGTAATTACCACCATGGGTTTATTGTGTTTATTTAGTGCTATAAACTTAAAAACCGTCAATGCTCAAACAGCCGGATTTGTTTCAACTCAAGGCCGCAGTCTTCAGTACGGTGGACAGGAATTGCGTTTAGTAGGCGTCAACAGATATAACCTGCTTACCACAGGTGGTTCACCTTACATTGGTTGTGGTGCCGATTGGTCGGAAGCAGAACTTGATGCCTACTTTGCTGAGATGTCTTCACAAAAAATAGGTGTTGTGCGCTTCTGGCTATTCCAAAACTTTATTCCCAATGGAAACTTTAGCCGTATGGATTTTGTTGTTACTTTAGCCAAAAAGTATAATATTTTTCTTCTTCCCGTTTTTGAGAATCATTGGTCAGCCTGTACCCTTGGTGGAACCAAAACTCCTTCGTGGTACCAGTCAGAGTATAAAGGGACATATGGGTACCCAAAGACTCTTAAAGCCTTTATTCAGACTGCTGTAACTCGATACAAAAACACTCCTCAGATTATGGCTTGGCAAGTAATGAATGAAGCAGAAAGTACGGATGCACGAGCGCTAGAAAGTTTTGCTTGGGACGTTGCAGGTTTTATAAAGTCAATTGATGTCAATCATTTAGTCAGTTTTGGAACTTTGGGAAGTTCACAAAATGGAATGGAGGTTTATCGAGAACTTCATGCCAACGCTGCAATAGACATCCTTGAGTTCCATGACTATGACTACCACAACTCCGGTGACCCAATTATTTCTAAGTACCTTGGTACAAGGTTTGCTGACTCGGTGGCATTAAACAAGCCGTTAATCGTTGGAGAGGTAGGAATTGAGGCAGGATGCACTACTTGTATAAGCGAAACTAGTCGCGCACAAGTAATTGGTCAAAAAATGTCAGATTTCTTTAAAAACGGTGGAGCTGCATACCTTATATGGAGTTATCGAGACAAAACATTTGACCCAGCAAAAGACCGGTTTGCCTTCACAAAAGGAGACCCACTGTCAAAGGTGGTTGTTAGCCAAGCTAGCAATTTTTCAAGTACCCCTAGTAGCACCACGGACGCCAATGGCGATGGCTTGGTTGACACCAAAGACTTTGATGTCTGGAAGACAAATTACAACAAAAAAGTGACCACAGGAAAAACAGCAGCTGACTTTAACAATGACGGCTTAGTAGATGGAGTTGACTATGCCCTTTGGGCAGCCAATTATAAATAACTTCTTTTCTGTGCTGAGGGGAGGATTCGAACCTCCGTAGCCCTTTCGGACGCCAGATTTACAGTCTGGTGCATTTGACCGCTCTGCCACCTCAACAAACTAAAAAAATATGGAGCCGTCCTAGGGATTCGAACCCTAGACCTGCTGTTTACAAAACAGCTGCTCTACCGCTGAGCTAGGACGGCAAAAGAAGCCGCTGTCACACAATCTTGACTATTCTACTGGAAAGAACCTTTAATTGAAAGTAGATACGAAATTATAGGTGTTTTTGTGATACAATACCTTGCAGTTAAATTGTAACAAAGCCTTTTTGGAGGTAAGAGATGAGACGAATCGCATTGTTTCTTTCACTATTTGTCTGGTTGCTGACAGTTTTACCAGCCTTGGCACAGGAACCTGATCCCCATATAGGGAACCATTGTCCGGCTTTTAATTACTTTGGTAACCGCCCAGAGTGGGAAAAACGGTTTGAGACAAATGGTTTTGCAGGCCGCATGGTGTCATCACCTGGCACCCTCTCAGTTCAAATTGAAAATTGGTGCGAGACCAAAGGCCAAGGCCTTTTGCCAGATTATAGAGTGCAGTTGTTGTACGTCTACCGCAACACACCCAGTCCAAAGACTGGCGACCCGGTTACACACATTGCAATTGTTGATCTTTCAACTGGAAAAGTCACAGCCATTGGCAATTACGACACAGCTGAGGCTCTCCCAAAGTTAAGTGGGGAAATGACGTTTTGGCAGGTAGACTTGTACGGCACAGGAAAGCCTATTTGGCTTTCGCTTTTTAGGGTACTAGACTCAAAAGCCCAGTATTTACAAACGCCAGAAGGTGACCATTGGCGTGTTTACACGAGTTAAAGCTCCTCCCCTGCCTTGGCAGGGGACTTTTTGTGTAACTGTGCGGCCCATAACTTGATATTTTGACGTTTTTGTGCTACAATAGCGTAGTTCAAAATTAATAGTTGAGGTGGAAAAATGCACAACCGACATTTTCACGTACAGGGAGGCATTAAGCCTCAACAAATGGCAGAAACCTCATGGTTTCTGCTAGGAGTATTTTTACTTGTCGTTTTTTCTTTTATTTTGCAACTTCAGTAGTTGCAACTAACCTCCCCTCGCCTTCGGGCAAGGGGAGCTTTTTTTGGTACACTACCAACACACATGAAATTATCAGACTTACAATTCTCACTTCCACAAGAGCTAATCAGTAACTCGTTATGTGAGCCTCGTGACAGTGCCAAGTTACTTCTGATTAACAGAAACACTAAAGAGCTTACAAGTAAGCATTTCTTTGATTTAGTCGACCTTTTATCGCCTAACGATGTGTTGGTTTTAAACAACACAAAAGTTTTCCCAGCAAGGCTATTTGGTAAAAAGGAAACAGGAGGAACAATTGAGATTCTTCTCCTTGAGCAAAAGACACAAGACACATGGAGCGCCATGCACCGTGGCAAACTAGTTGTAAATCAAGTAATTCTTTTCAACGGATTTTGGGCAACAGTTACACAAAAGGATGACCTTGTGATTACAGTGCGCTTTTCTCTTTCTGGGGACAGTCTTCGAACTAAAATATGGGAAGAAGGGCAAATTCCACTTCCTCCTTACATTCATAGTGTTCAAACAGAAGCTTCCTTAAGAGAGCAGTATCAAACAGTATACGCAAAACGTAATGGATCAGTTGCGGCACCAACTGCAGGCCTTCACTTTACAGAAGAATTACTTACAAAAATTGCGCGAAAAGGAATACAAGTTGAGTTTATTACGTTGCACGTTGGGATGGGAACATTTTTACCCATTAAAGAAGCGGAAATAACAAAACACGTCATGCATGAAGAGCATTATATC
>CAYQUL010000009.1:0-21425 GCA_964420735.1 uncultured Gammaproteobacteria bacterium | reverse complement strand
GATTTTTAACTGGTTCAACAACAGAAGGAGTAATGTTTCGACCAGTGTCCGCTGCAGGGATAACCTTTGGACTTCCGGCCTCCATTACAGAAACTACTGAGTTTGTTGTTCCTAAGTCTATTCCAATAATTTTTGACATATGTATATTTTAACTCTTTTTGTAAACTTTCACTTTTGCGTATCTAATGACCGCCCCATCTATAAATTTATAACCTGGAAGAGTCACTTCTGCAATCTCTCCATCTTCATGTTCTTCAGACACAATCGTGTCAACCGCTTCACATGTGGTGTGATCAAATATCATACCACTTTTAACCTCAATTTCAACTATTCCCTCATCTTTAAGTGTGTCATGCAATACTTTCAAACTGATTCCAAGTCCTGGGTCACCTAAATGACTCTGTGCGTCAGCAATCATATCAAAAATTGGTAAAAATCGTGTAATAAAACGGCTTGTTACTAGATCAATCATTTCTGACCGTTCTCGATCAACCCGCTTTCTCAAGTTTTCATAATCAGCCAACGCTCGTGCAAGTTGCCCCTTTAAATTGTCAATTTCAGTCGTGATTTGAACTAGATCCACTTCTGCGTTTTCTGCAGCAATTGGTGCTTCTTTCTTTTTGTGTTCCTTCATAATTTATACAGTTTGATTGAGAGCTTCCTGAGCAAGTACTCCAAAATACCTGACAGTCGGAATAACTTGTGCATAGTTTAGACGAAATGGTCCAACCACGCTAACTGCAAAATCATGTCCTTGTGCACGAAACTTTGTTGCAACAATGCCTACAGGTTCTAAGTATTCCCATCCCATTTCCTCACCAAACAAAACCTCAATGGGTGAAACGCCGGTTAGTCTTTCAAAAAAGAGTTCTCGCATAAATCGTTCGCGCTCAAAAGCTGCAAACAAGTGTTGGCATACTAAGTAATTGGCAAACTCTGGATTCCCAAACAAGTTCGAGTGCCCATATTGCCACACGCTGCCATCGTCCATGGTGGAAATTGCAAATGTATGTGTGTTTTGAGAAAGCATTTGAGTAATCTCTCTCATAAGGCGATCAACGTTTTGACGTGAAGAATTAATTTGTTGTTTGGCTCGGACTTCGTCTGCCAGTCCAATTTTCTTCTCATCCATTAACTGGCTGATATAAAACTTCATGGCAATTGGGGTTGGGGTGCGACCGGCGGACGTGTGAGGTTGTTTTAAGTATCCTAAGGAAGTTAAGTCTGCCATTTCATTTCGAATGGTTGCAGGAGAGACACCCAGATTGTATTTCTTCTCAAGCGCAAGAGAACCAACAGGCTCAGCTGTTTCTAAATATTCATCAATCAAAGCCTTTAATATATGTGTCTGACGAGGTGAAAGTCCTTCCATACTCTGGCACTATCCTACATCGAGTGCTAATTGGTGTCAAGAGTTACTAACGCTGGCTCGAATTAATTAAATCAACCAAGAAACTTACCACTTTTATTAGGCTTGTGAAGTTAATGGCGGCTTAAAAAAATAAGCCGCCTTTTTTTACGCCCTTCGAACAATAAACCTTACTGCTGCATTACCCAAGGTATATGGCTTTAGGGGCTTTGAGTCCTGTGACTCGAAAACGTCACAGGATACAAAAGAGAATGTTCCCTGCAGTTTTTTTCCCAAGAGAAAATCATGATTTAGCCCCAAATGAATACCCTTTGCCGTGATCTTTTTTACATTCACGTATTTCATTGAATACCGTGATAGTAAATCAAGAAATGAGTATCCTGGTGGTGCAAAATAGGTTTCACTTTCCTCTGTATGAACAGTAAAGTGCTCGACAGGAGAAGCGTAATGACAGCAAACACTGACTGAACCAAGTATTGCGATTCCATCCATAAAAACTAGATGGTGAACCGAGTTGGTGTGATTAAAGGGGAGTGTTATTTGTCCACTCTTTATGTTTGCTAGACTCACGCTTTCAAGTAAACGTCCAACTTTTAAAGTATCTACCGTCACCAAGAGATTTCTCCTTATATAGGTTATGTGGCTACCAGAAAGTATACCAGCCCTTGCGCTGTTCGGCAAAACATTGCTAATAATAAGTACTGCCCGGTTTAATTTCTGTTTTATCACTCTTTCCCTATACATGCCCGGGTAGGAGAAAGGAGGTGATTTATAAATGAGAAAATTAATACTTCCACTTGTCGTGGTTTTCATAGCTTTCAGCGCTTCAACCGCTGGAGCTGCCACGGTGAGTATAAAAAACAACGGGGCAAGTTCCTTTAATAAAGTTTCTGTTAAATCTTTTACGATGCAGAAAACAAGTCAGACAAATATAACTGACTTTGCAAATATTGTTTCCACTCAGTCGGAGACTGGAGGAAATACTGCTAGTAAAAACACCGGAAGCGGCCAGTCAATTGAAACGGGATTAGCTTTGACCGAAGTTGGACTCTCCTCAGTAGGAGGGGCCAATACCGCAAGCCAAACTGAGGCTTGCAGTTGTGCCTGCTCGCAAACGCTTCCCAGTGCTGAAATTTCAGGGAATGGATATCAATCCTGGAATTTAATAAAGCTTGGAAATGTTTGTATTGATAAACTTACCCAATTTAATGCAGTAAGTATTGTCAATTCAGTCAGTACTGTCTCAAATACAGGAGACAATACAGCTAATAAAAATACTGGTGGAGAAAGTTCAATTGTAACGGGAGGAACATCAACAACCGTTCTAATTGAGAACTCCGCTGGAGTAAACAGTAGTAACTAATGAGAGATGTCTCATTATCTAAGTATGCCCGGACGCGGGCATATTTGGTGCCTTATAAGGTATTGTTTTGCGTTGGAGTATTAATTGGTTCTGTTTCCCGAGCTGGGCGTGGGAACGCTCGTCCTTTAATCACTTTGATAAATACCCACAATTCTTCACTTTGCAATAGCGCCGAAACGAATAAATAAATACAAACCCCAGCAAGTGCCGTTAGTACCGTTAACACAATTAAATTCCCGGTATAGCGAGTATCCAAGACAAAACGTTCGAAGTTAACACCCATATCGATGGTATTCATGAATGACAAGCGTTTTACCCACACAGAACGGTCAAAAGTCTTAAGGATCATAAACATTGCACCTCCTGAAACCATTGCAGCAATCAAACTTTTAGCAATTGGCGCAATTGAGAACAAAGCCCCATCGTGCAGCTTTCTTGCAAGTAACACGTAGAGGCTCCCAATTTGAATCGCACCTGAAACCGTATTGGCCAAAGCTAGTGACCAAACTGGCAAATGCAAAACAAAAACGCAGATAACTTGAATTACAATCGTCAAAAGCACATCAACAATGGCAAATTTAACTGGAGTTTTGGTGTCATGTAGCGCATAGAAAGCACGGGAAATAAGCATGAGGGCCGCTTGAAGTGGAATACCGATTGCGTAAGCAGATAAGGCCAACCCTGTTTGGATTGTTGCTTGCCAGTCAAATTTATCCGCTCCAAAGAGTAGACGCACGGCAGGCACACGAAGAACAACGAGGGTGCTTGCAATGGGAATTACAAAAAACATCATCTGGTTAAGGGTTGAAAGAAACGTTTTACGAAATGCCACATGATCATCAGCCTGACGCGTTAAGGTGGGAAGGGCTGCTTTGGCAAGGGACACCCCCAGTAATGTGACAGGGAAAGCCTGAAGAGAACCGGCAAGTGTTAAGTATGTGTATGATGCTGTTGAAATAAGTGAGGCAAAAAAGAGTTCAGAGGTCTTAAGCAACTGCAAAATACCAAGCTCTAACATTCTTGGGGCTGCAAGCTTCCCTACTTTTTTAACACCGGCATCAATATTGGTCTTACGAGAAAAACGAAATCCGAGTCGATATACAAAAGGAAGTTGAATACCCAAATGGGCAAATGCGCCGATAACAACCCCAAGTGCTGGTGCATAAAGCCCCAATTGTGGGGTAAAAAGAACAGTTGTAACAATGATACCGAGGTTATAAAAGAGTGGTGCTAATGCAGGAATAAAGAACCTGCGTGAAGACTCCAAAACTCCCGTTACGACGTAACTAACCACAAACACGCCTTGTGCCATAAAAAGAATACGGGCGACGCTTGCGATAACGACTGTTTCAGGTTCAGAGAAACCGGCTGCAATAATACTGTACAAAGGAAGTGCAAAAAGACTAAATAGAATTGCTAATGGAAGAAATGCAATTAAGCCAATATTAACCACTTTTGAGGCAATGTCCCACGCCTCTTTTTGGTTTTTCTTCAATGTTGCGGTTACAACCGGAATGAAAGCTGAAGAAAAAACTCCCAGCGCCAATACTTCAAAAAGCATGTCTGGAAGTCGAAATGCTGCAAAAAACATCGCATACTCTGTCGGATTGAAATAAGAAAGCAAAATACGTTTGCTGACAAAACCCAAAACTTGGGACAGAACGACCATACTCATAATGACAAATGCCGCAGACATGACCGACGATTGAGGTTCAGTAAAGATTTTTCTGCCTCTTCCAAATATTTCTCTCATTGCTTGCCATTCTAGCGTGAAACATGTATACTCACAAACAGCTAAATTCATATGCCAGTAATTGAAAATGCAAAACGAGCTCTCAGAGGTTCTGAGAGAAAAAGACAGATGAACGACCTTACACGAACAAAGTTTGAGGTCGCTGTCCGTGTTGCTAAAAAGGAAAAATCAAAAAAGACTGTCTCCGCTGCTTTCTCTCAGGTAGATAAAGCTGCAAAAAAGAACGTAATTCACAAAAATCGAGCGGCAAGAATCAAAAGCAGGCTCGCAAAACTGATCGCTTCTAAATAACTTCAAATCCACCCTGTTTTTAATTCTCGTTTCTTTGCTATGATGGAGTAGTCGATACCTGTTTATGGCTGCCCAAAAGAAACGATCACCGATTAACTTGCTTCCATCAGACAATTACCCAGACACACTGGGTGGACGAGTTATTGCGTGGCTTTTGACAACATTTCGTTTTATGGTTATTGCAGTTGAGCTTGTGGTGATCTCAGGGTTTCTCTTTCGTTTTTTTCTCGATACACAAAATGCTGATTTAACAGATGAAATCAATCAAAAGAAAGCGTTAATTACCTCATACCTCCCGTTTGAACACGAATTTAAAAAGACGCAGGAACAACTATCTACATTCGTGACCTACTCTGACGAGACAAAGACATCCGAACCAATTCTCTCTGCAATTACCGCCAAGATTCCACAAGACGTAATTTTGTCTGCCTTTTCTCAAACAGGGTCATTAGTTGATCTACGGGTAACAAGTAACTCTGAACAGTCTGTTGCAAACTTCGTTGCGAGTTTACAAAAAGATGAACGATTCACAAACACCTTGATCTCACAAATTCAAAATAGAGGTGCAACAGCAGCAGTCACCACTTTTACGATCGAGATAGAAGTTACGGAGAAAGGAGCAGCAAATGGCAGCTAGATGGGGTTCAGATAGCCAAATTTACCGTCGGTATATAGCAGAGCTTGTAAATCTTTACGGAACAAGATCTGATATCCGTGCGTTTACCGAGGTCATTTTGTCTGTCCTGGCAATTTTTATTTTTGGTATTTTTGCACTCCGTCCGACGTTGACCACAATTGGAGGTCTAACGACAGACATCACCCAAAAACAAGCTACTTTGGCACAAATGGATCAGAAGATAACCAACATTGCATCAGCACAAAGCTTATATGATTCACAAAAAACAAACATTGACCTGTTGGCAACTGCAGTGCCGGTCTCACCGGATGTATTTGGGTACTTAACCCAAATTGAGTTAATTGCACAAAAAGACAGTGTCATCGTGACATCAATTACAGCTGAACGAGTACCTCTGATTGGTGAACTTCCTGTGGTACCAATTGAAGATCAAGGTAAACCCCAAACGGCAGCTGACGCCGCAAATTTTTCGATTACCTTTACCGGAACTTATGTAAACCTGTTTCAATTGCTATCAGACATTGAACACATGCGTCGACCGACCTTATCGAAAAATATTTTTATGAGTAGTGAAACAGGAGTCGCCGGAACAGTAATCAGTCTTACGGTAACTGGATCAACGCCGTATATTAAAAATTAATTATGGAAGCAACAAAATACATGCCAAAAAGTTTGAAACTAATACTTTTCTTAACCCTTGTTACAACATTTTCATGGATAGGTTTTGATGTATACCGAGCTTTTACTCAGTTACCACCACCGGTTGTCTCTGAGGAGATTCTATCGCCAGTAGACCCAACTTTGAATGTCGAGGTTTTAAATACACTACCAAACAGGGTATATTTAAATAATCAATAATGAAGAAGTCTAGAATTCCCACCATCATCGGTATTTTTACTCTAGTAATCGGAGTCGCGGTTGGCGTGTTTGCTGTAAACCAAACGCAATCGTTTAGACTGGGAGCTGCTCCTGAGACAACACCACAAGACGTGCAAATTTCAAACATCCAAGACAAGACTGCAACCATTACTTGGAAAACTGATAAGGCAGTTGTCGGTAGTATTCTCTGGGACGAAACAGCAAATGTTTCTAAAACGGCGTCTGAAGGGAGTGGTTTAAAAAAACTCCATCAGGTTACACTCACGGGTCTTTCTGCTGGCAAGCGCTATTACTTTAAAATCATTTCGTCAGGATCAACCTATTCAAATAGTGGTTCACCTTGGACGTTTGACACGGTAACTAAAGCCGCAACCAAAACACAGGTTCTAACTGGTTCTGTTTTAAATGCAACGGGACAACCTGCAGGTAACGTTCAAGTGTTTGTTTCATCAACCTCCTTGCAACTTCTTTCAGGAGTAACAACTGACAATGGTAATTGGACAGTTACCGCGCCTGTTGCGTCTGACGCAGCTCTAAAAGAAACGATCGATATTTTTGTTCAAGGGGGAACTGATGGAATTGCATCTGCACAAATTACCTTTAAAGATGCACAAAACACACCAGCAATAACACTTGGGAAAACACATGACTTTAGAGGAACAATGGGGTTAAATAATGATAATCAACCAGAATCATCACTCTCTCTACCGGTCAGTCAGCCAGAAAGCCGACAATCAGGGTTTGCCGTTGAGGAAACAACAACAGGAAAGTCAACTACGGTTGACCTGAAAAGTATTAAGGAGAACGAACAGATCTTTACAAAAAAGCCTGAATTTTTTGGTGATGGAACTCCAGGAACGAGCATTACTATCACGGTCCACTCAACTGCTGTCGCAACGCAAACAATTAAAATCCCTTCCAGTGGAAGTTGGAGATGGAGCCCACCGACACAACTTGAGGCAGGGGCTCATTCAATTACCATAACCTGGAAAGATGCAACTGGAATAGCAAGAGCGCTTACCAGAAACTTTGTGGTAAGTGCAGCAGATAGCGGCCCAGCATTTGAATCCACACCATCAGGCGCGACAACCACACCAACTCCAACAAAGACCCCTGTGGCGACAAAGACACCGACACCGACTGTTGAACCTACTGAAACACCAATTGCGACGGCCGCCGCTACAAAGACACCACGGCCTACTGCAACACCGGCAACAACGTCTGCCTTACCAAGTGCTGGAGTTGCGGAGAACACCTATCTGTTGTTAGCTTTTGGCTTTATACTGATTACAGCTTCTTTCATCATATTTAAAAAAGCTTAATAAAATGGACCCAACAACAACACAACAAGTCAGTTTTCCAACAGTTAATCAAAATCCTTCTCCTGCGAGTACGAATATGTTTTCTCCTCCACCACAAAAAAAGCCAACCAAGAAGATTGTAGCTGCAATTGTTGGGGTTCTTCTCCTCATAACAGGACTAGTCAGTGGAGTAGTCCTCATTAATCAACAGCAACTTTTCCAACAAAAAGCATGGGACTGTACCAAGTACCATTTTGTAATGACTCAAACGGGTAAGATTTCTGCAGTTAATGATAGCAATCGGGTTGAACCACTCCAAAAAGCTGATGTGTTTATCAACAATCAAAAAGTAACAACGGTTAATGTTCCTCAACTTGCGGCCGGACAATCGGCTGTTGTTGGGCAAGTGACTGTTCCATCAAATGGTGCCTTTAACTGGCAAGTGAAAGGGCTCAGTGATTGCTCATCTGCCGGTAGTTTCCAAGCTCAAGAGACAGCAAAATGCTTGAATATCAAAGCATATGACAAAAATTGGAATTTGCTTACCCAAACACAACTTACAGCACTCAAAGCTGGGAGTGTGGTGCGATTCGCAGTTGCCGGAAGCACTTCGTCTGGAGCATTTTCAAAAGCTAGATTTACGATAAATGGCACGAAGGGGCCGGAAGTTACCACCAAACGGCCAACAAGTGAGGACTATTACTACGAGTACACGATTCCCACCGGCACCTCTACGTTTAGCATTTCAGCAGAGTTATTTCACAATCAATTTAACGCTTGGTTTTAAAACATGAAAAAATTTATTCAAAATAACAAAATAGCAGTTGGTGGAATTGGTATAACCATGGTTTTAGCCTTTGTCGCGGTCTTTACCGCACTGAGACTGTACAGTCTTCGAGCACCAAGTGCACCAGAAAGTAATCCTGGAGCAACGGATATGCAATGTCAAAGTGGTAATCAGGATCGTGACCAAAACATGTGGCTTATTTGTGAGTGTCCGAACGGCTGCTCTCAGACATGCGACACGACAGAAAGTGGTGGTGGTTGCGGATGGACATGTAACCAGAACTGCAGACTCGTACCAAAGGGGACAAACCCACAAGGAACATGTACACAGACAGACTATGTCCATTCTGGAACCAGTAACTACTGTGGGGTTGCAAACATCAGTTGTGGCGCAACTTGCCAGGGAAACCCATCAGGAGGGTCAACACCAATTCCATCTCCAAAAGGGCTTTGTGATGACTCTTGTACTACTGATGCTGATTGTGAAGCAACAAGCCCTGCTGGTGCACAGTTGATATGTAATACAACACTCAAAAAGTGCGTAAACAAACTCTGTCCAAATGACACGAGAATTGGAAACAACTGTGATTGTAAAACTGCTGTTCAACAATGCGGACAGCCTTGTGGTGGAGGTTACCCACTTTGTGGAACAGGCAGCACCTGTGTATATATAAAAGGCCCAACGTGTAGCGCATCAACAACAACCAACCCAACAACCTATTGCGTACCAGTTCCTGTCCCAACTGGTTATACAACGCCAAACTGTACCGTTCGAGACACCGGGAATTCATATCTCAAGAAAGGCACAAAAACAACCTTTACGGTGTCTGAGCTTGCACAAGTATGTAACCCTGTTTCATCACCTACCGCAACGCCTACCAGTACCCCAACAGGGACACCTACGGCAACACCAAATGTTATTACTGCAGCATGTACTGCACTGACCTTTACGCTCGTAACTCAGACAGGGACACCAACTGCAACGCCTACCAGTACCCCAACTGGAACACCAACAGGGACACCAACTGCAACGCCTACCGCGACTGCAACTCCAACGGGCAGTGCCACTGCTACTCCAACAACAACGGCTACTGCAACACCGACAGGAAACGCAACCGCCACACCAACCACTGCAGCCACATCCACCCCAACAGCTGGTGCAACATCGACTCCTATAACACAAGGTACATCTACACCAATTGCACAGGCGACATCAACCCCAGCTCCAGCTCCAGAGTTACCAAAAGCTGGTATTGCATGGCCAACAGTGCTCCTTATCACCATAGGAGGACTTCTCATGGGTCTTGCCATTCTGCTTGCAATCTAGTTGTGATTTAAGAAATAGTGGCTTGTTCTTCACAATTTGGAGTTCCCTAAAGTTTAGTATCTATTTATGTCTACCTCTATTTTTAATCACATGGGTAGTTGCACTTCGTGCAATTATTATCTAGAAGGTAAGAAATCTCTAAGTAACCAAAGCTCTTATCTCCAGCTTGGAAGCCAATAATATGAATCATTTAACCAAATAGGGATCGGTAAACCTATCAGCCTTGGATAAAAATACAAAAAGACAACTAGAGAAACAAGTAAAAATGGAAGAATTGTCTTTTTTGATCGAGAGAGTGCGTAGGCAAGAGATATACACATGAATGGAACCGCAGGAAAGTAATGATACAAAAACATAATACGAGGAGACAGCGCCCAAGGCATAAACAGACCGGCGTAAGCAACTACAACAACAGCAAGCGCTCGGCTCTTGTCTTTCAATGCATACCAGGTGGAAACAAAAATCGAAATTAACCCTCCCCAAAAAACAATTGGGTTTCCCATTGCATAGATGTTGTCAATGAGCCCTTGATGTTCTCCACTTGTATACAACCAGATCGGTCTACCAAGCACCGGCCAGCTCCACCAAGGAGAGCTAAAAGGGTGTGTTGCAACTAGCCCCGTGTGGTACCACCACATTTGTTTTTGCATGCCCCAGAAGATGTCAAACGAGTGCCCTGTCGTAAACATAGGCAAATATGAAGCAATGTATATGACAATAGGAACTAGAATAAAAAATAAATATGAAACTTTCACTCGTTTTTGTTTCAATATGAAAGTTGCCAAAAGCACAGGAAGAAGCCACAAAGTAGACCACTTTGAAGTGGCAGCAAGACCTAAGGTAATTGAAGCGAAAAATATTTTATTTTTAAGAAAGAGAAGCAGTGTTAACAAAAGGAAAAACACGACATAAATATCATTCATTCCAATGCGGCTCATGACTAAGGACAGCCCATCTAAACTAAACAAAAAGGCTGCCAACAGGGCCACTTTTTCTGTTTTAAACAGTTCTTTAGTAAGTAAATAAACAAGAAACACGCACCCAGTTCCAAAAAGAGCCGCTGGTAATCGCCACCCAAAACTTGAGTCACCAATGAGTAACATTGAGGCAACCATAATCAACTTGGCAAACGGTGGATGTGTCCATTCATAGGCAAAACCTTCTGGGCTTTCATTCCACCATTCCCAGGCTTTTACATTTCCATGCAACATTTCTCGTGCTGTAAAGGCGTGATAAACCTCATCAAAGTATTCATGACTCGGGGATGAGAGCGCAAAAAGCCTGGTGGCAAGTGACCAAGCAATTATTAGAATAAGTATTTTTTTTGCAGCTTGGCGAGTTATATCTGAGGTAAACACTCGAGGCTCAGGAGCTTTTAAGAAAGATTTAATAAAGAAAACAATTGCACGAAGCCTGCTTTGTTTTATTTTAGCTATAAAGGTATGTGCCTTACTGGGGAGTAGAAGAATAAACAAGGCAACAAAGTTAAGGAAAATAAAGATAGCAATAATACCACCACTTAAGGACTCCTTGAAGTTTTGTGTGATCCACACAAACGCATAGTTCATATTTACTACATACACAACGGACAGGATAACAAACGAAATCAGAAACTCTGGCAAAATCGCAGCCAGTGGCGAAAGCGCAATAATTGCCGGCAAAAGGTGTCGCTCATGCATACGAGTGAAGAACAGAAAATTTGTAAGAAAAAGAAGGGCTAGAATTCTATATTTTTTCATTTGCTGATCACCCTTTTCTTTCCGGACTTGAAAAACACCATAAAGCGCTACTGCTATAAAAAGAAGATATCCAAGAAATTTACTGGTTAAAAGAGAGCTTCCCTCTGCCTTCCAAAAGCCAAACAGTGCCCAAAAGTTAAAGGCATTCACACTACCATAAGGATATTGATTTAAGGTAACACCTAGTCGTTCAAAAATAAACGGAACTATTTGTTTTCCATTTGCAAAGGGAAGAAAAAGAAGAACAAGTGTTAAAAAAGCAGACACCACAAAGATAATTTTTTGTTTTCTGTTTGTTTTATAAAGCATCGGGAGAAGAACTAGTCCTGCAAGGGCCGCCTGTGGCTTAATTGCAGAACCTAATGACAAGGCTATTGCCGAAAGAGCAATATTCGTTTCAAAAGTTGCGACACTTAATAGTGAAAACAATACCGTTAAAATGTCGACCTGTCCCCACAGCGTTGAGTTTGCAAGAGTGGCAGGGTTAAACCAGACAAGAAGTGCTCCAAAGAGCGCTTTTCTGGGATATTTCTTGTGTAGTATCTGAAAAACAACAAACCCAGTTATAATGTCGGCGATTATTGCAGGCAGTTTGAAAAGGATTACTTGAGAAATTCCAAGTTCTTGGAGTCGAGAGAGAAACGACAAGACAAACAAGTATCCAGGAAGGTAATCACTCCAATTATTGTAAAAGTTGGCGAACCCAGATGAGTGGAGGCTATTCCCCCACGCTACAAAAGTATTTTGATCTAGTAGCAAGGTCCCAAATGGTGCAAGTATAATGCGAAGGATGAGGGCACTTATTGCAAATAAAAACACAGAACGGATTGGTATTCCAGTCGTTATTTTTTTAATCTTTTTTTTCATATTTAAACTAACTTCAGCAGGCGACTCGCCATATGATTATTTTACCCGATTGGCAAACGCTTTTATCCATGGCCGATTATACCTCAACAATAGTGAGCCATGGTTGTCAGAATTAATACCTTCAACTGTTGGCTATTTTGTACCTTACTCACCGATGCCAGCAATTATCTCAATTCCATTTGTTTTTATTTTTCCTGAATTTTCTCAAACGATTCTCACACATATCTTAGGAGCACTTATCCCAACTGTGGTTTTTCTCATTACAAGCAAGAAACAACTGTCTTCAAAGTCAATACTATTTCTTACGTTGCTTTCAGGTATAGGTACTATTCTGTGGTTTCAATCATCAGTAGGCTCAAGTTGGTATTTGGGGCAGGTCACTGCGGCCTTGTGCTTGGTATGCGCAATCTATGCTGCCCAAGGCAAGCATTGGCCCCTGCTTGTTGGTCTTTTTATCGGTGCCGCATATATGTCTCGCATCCACACCATCCTAGGACTTCCATTTTTTCTTTATTTGATGAGAGACTCATTTTATAAAAATGGTAATTTGTTATGGAAGAATACTATACTGTTTTGCGTTGGACTAGGTTTCTTTGTATTGGCAAATGCGTACTACAATATTGCTCGCTTTGGTGTGATTTGGGATAAAGGATATTTACTCATCCCTGGAGTCTTACAAGAACCATGGTTTGCAAAAGGGATTTTGCACTACTCATACATACCACATAACTTACAAACTTTATTTTTAAGTATGCCACGGTTGTTACCGACCACACCGTATCTTGAACCTTCGTGGAATGGATTATCAATTCTTTTCACAACACCCGCATTTTTCTTACTACTTAAGGGGAAGTTTAGGGACTGGGAAACGAGACTTGCTGTTATCGCTGTATTAAGCATTGCGCTGTTTGTTCTCATGCACGGGAGCAATGGGTTTGCCCAGTTTGGGTATCGTTTCGCTATCGATTTTTACCCATTCCTTTTTTTCCTGATGATGAAGCGGTTTCAAACATACCCTCCGGGAAAACTTGCCTGGGTACTGCTCACTGTAGGTATTTTAGTGAACACTTGGGGTGTCATTTGGATTAACAAATTTGGCTGGGTAGGTTTCTAAATTTGGTTGTGTGAGAGCGGCTAAAGAGGGTACAATGAATATCATGAATCCTGCCACCCAGGACGCTGTCGTGACGACCTATCACACCGCGCCGCATACTCCTTTTGTCCTCATTGTTGAGGATGATATTCTTCTCTCTAAAATGTATGCCGAAAAATTTACCATTGATGGCTTTTTCACGATTGTTGTTCATGACGGGGAAAGTGCACTTGAAACAATGAAATCAAAGGCGCCCGACTGTGTTTTGCTAGACCTCCACATCCCCAAGATTGATGGATTAGATGTGGTGGCACGAGCAAAGGCTGAAATGGGCACACTGCCGCCTATTTTGGCACTCACAAATATTGCTGAGAAAGACAGACGAGAGAAAGCGTTAGCTTTGGGAGTTAGAGAATATTTGATTAAAGCGATGTTGACTCCGGAGCAAGTTGTGCAGAAGGTGAAGCAAGTACTGAGTTAACCCAGTTGTGAACCCCGTCCCAAGTTCCTCCTTTCGGTAAAAAGATAAACTGTTTTCCAGGCGCAAGGCGCTCTGGAGGAGAATAGAGAAAAGAACTATCAATAACGAATGTCTTCTGTGTACTTCGGTTGTTGAGTAAAAACCTAGCAAGAACTGCAGCTTCTTCAGGCACAATATCTGTCTCAATTGATGAAAACACTGCATCTCTCACCGCAACAATACGGGAAATAGAAGTTAACGTCTCAACTGAAACTGCCTTCGCCTGAATTGCAGCAATTACTTCTTGTTGACGGGCGGCGCGAGCCAGATCATTACCTTCGTTTGGATCAGATGAATGCCGAGAACGAACATACTTTAAAGCAGTCGCCCCATCCATATGTGTCATTCCCTGGATAAAGCTTACTGTTTCATATCGACAGCTAAATAACTTGTCACCGTCACATAAGTCGTTTTCTTTACCAAAAATAGGGTATTTGGTGTCTGTGAAGCTTTTACTGACAGAGACATCAACTCCGCCTAACGCATCAATTATTCCAATAAACCCGCTGTAGTCGATGACTGCTGCATAAAAAATAGGAATACCAACAACGACTGATGCCTCTTGTTTTGCCAATGAAAATGCTTCAATTCGTCCTTTTTCTCTTCCCACTAAATAGGCATGATTAATTTTAGCTTTCAAGTTCACTGACCAGATGTCACGGGGAATTGAGATTAAGCTGATTCGATTTGTAGTGCGGTCTAAAACGGCAACAATCATTGTGTCTGTAAGATTTGGGGTGTCGTTTAGGATTCCTCCTCGTCCAAGTAATAGGATTGCAGTTCGACCGTTAACCTGTGCAATACCGTAGTCAGGCAGTGTCAAAAATGAAGACAAAAGGGACACTCCCTTTCCATCTGTTATCCTTTGAAAAAGGAAAAATGCCAGCAAGGTCAAAATACTAAAAACAAGAACAACGACGGCAAAAACCTTAAGAAACACTCGTCGTTTTTGTGTCACTTTAGGTTCAGGCGTAGTTACACTTTTGCCCTCCTCGTTTTTTTGCTTTTTTTTCATCTTGCGTAATTGTATCGTTTTGCTGTTTAAGATTAGATTAAACGAGAACGGAGTTCGCCTAAAGAGGCAAAACAGTGTATTGTAAGTCGATGAGTATCGACCTCACAACACTAAACAAAGACCAACAAAAAGCTGTGACCCATGAGGGAACACATCTTTTGGTTCTGGCCGGCGCAGGAAGTGGAAAAACAAGAGTCTTAACCTTTCGTGCTGCCCATTTACTTGAAGAAGGAAAAGCACAACCGCACGAAATGCTTCTATTAACCTTCACCAACAAAGCAGCCAAAGAAATGAAAGAGAGAATTGTGGCATTAACTGCTCATATGCCGTACTTTGCCGGAACATTTCACAGTTTTTCTGTAAAACTACTCCGTGTTGAGGGGAAAAACATCGGACTTTCTGATCATTTTGTAATCTATGACACCGATGACCAAAAAGATTTGATAAAAACCATTTTAGATGACCAAAACATTAACCCTGACTCATATAATCCATCTGCCCTCCTTGGGCAAATTAGCGAGGCAAAGAACGAAATGATGAGTCCGGCTGAATACGAGGCAATTGCCCGTGGGGAATTTCAAGAAACAGCAGCAAAGGTATATGCCTTGTACGAACAGTACCTTTCAAAGGCACAAGCCCTAGACTTTGATGATTTGTTAATTAAATCGGTAAAACTGCTTGCAGAGTTTCCTTTGCTGCGCGCCAACTGGCAGAACAGGTTGAAATATGTCTTTGTTGACGAATGGCAAGACACCAATAAAATTCAGTACAAGCTGGTCAAGTTACTGGTGGGAGACAAGGGACTTGTAACGGCGGTAGGTGACGCAAGTCAGTCTATCTACGGATGGCGTGGGGCTGACTTCCGGAACGTTAATTATATTACTCGAGATTACCCTAACATTGCGGTTATTCATCTTGAACAAAACTACCGATCAACTCAGACTATTTTATCAGCAGCAAACGCAGTCATTTCAAAAAACACCAGCCACCCGATTCTTGACCTGTGGACTGAAAACCCACAAGGTGAGCGAATTAAAATGTATAAGGCAGAAAGCGGACTCACGGAAGCAAGTTTTGTTGTTAAAAAAACTAAAGAACTTATAAAAACGGGATACAGATATCAAGATATTGCAGTACTTTATCGAACGAATGCACAATCTCGTGTGATGGAAGAGGCGCTGCTTCACGATGGAATTCCCTATACCTTAGTTGGTGGCACAAAGTTCTATGAGCGAGCTGAAATTCGAGATGTCTTGTGTTATTTACGACTCCTAACAAACCCGGCGGACACGGTAAGCCAAGCAAGAGCCGAAAAGATTGGTAAAAAAAGACTGACTGCCTTTGAAGAGTATAAAAAAACGGCTGACGTTGAAAACTCAACAACAATAAAATTGCTTGATGATGTTATAGCCATTACTCACTATTTGGATAAATTTGCCCGCGATAGCGAGGAGAACCAGAGCCGGCTTGAAAACATTAAAGAACTACGTTCCGTTGCAGCTGAGTTTCCTATTATTCTGGAATTCTTAGAAAACGTTGCCTTGGTTGAGGCTCAAGAGACAAAGCACGCTGATGATCAAAATGCCGTTACATTAATGACATTGCATTCTGCTAAAGGACTAGAGTTTCCAGTTGTCTTTATGGTTGGGATGGAAGAAGGTCTTTTCCCTCACTCACGAGCACTGTGGGATACCAATCAGTTGGAGGAAGAACGAAGGCTTGCATACGTTGGCATCACTCGAGCAAAGGAAATACTTTATTTAACATACGCTGACCGCAGACTGTATTTTGGTCAAAGATCAAGTAACCCTCCTTCCCGGTTTTTAATGGAACTCCCACAAAAACTGGTGGATTCTTCGGAAAATTTTACAAAGGTGAGACCAGAGTACGATTTTGAAAATGAAGGCTTTTAAAACCCCTCCAGGGGTTAACCTGGAGGGTGAATCTGTAGGTGCGTAGTGTTGAGCAACTCTTTGATTTCTGACGATAGATGATAGTCGTACACTCCATCAATATAGACATCTACGGTGGGAACTTGTCGTGGGCTATATAAGTCCAATGACCAGTTTTCATCAAGATGAACTTCAACAGTACATTTCTGTTGCCAGTATTTTGAAATATCTGGCAACTTTATCGTTGGAATGGAACGGTTGTACCTGGCTAACCAGCTGGCAAGTGTGACGAGATACACCAAGACATCTGATTCTGATTGCCACATGTCGGCATCCTTTCGATTGTGTTTTTAAGTATACCCTAACAAAACGCAAGGATCAAGCTATAGGTAGCACAGCTTCCATGCTAGAATATGTGCAGTGAACAACAACACCAAACATTCATTAAATAAAGTAGCAACTCACCCACTTCAAACCTGGGAATGGGGAGAATTCCGTAAAAAGTGGGGCAATGAAGTTGTCCGGTTCCCCTTTGGACAAATAACCGTTCACGCGCTTCCCTTTTTAGGGTATAAGGTCGCTATTTTTGACCGAGGAGGGGCTCCTACCAAAGAGATGCTTAACGAACTTAGCAAATATGCGAAAGAAAATAAGATTATTTTTATTAAACTTGAGCCCAATATTTCCAAAGACAAAAAAGCTGAGCAGCTACTCAAAAATAGTGGTGCAGTCCGTGGAAAAACACTTTTTACTCCAACTACTTTTGTCATTGATCTATCCTTATCTGAAGAACAATTAATTTCAAGCTTTCACCCCAAAACACGATACAACATTCGCCTGGCTGAAAAGAAAGGTGTTGTTGTCGTTGAAGACAACTCAGACCAAGCTTTTGAAACCTATTGGAGTCTTACGGAGGCGACTACGAAAAGACAAGGCTTTTACGCACATACCAAGCGATACCATGAACTAATGTGGCAAGAGTTAAGAAAGGCAAAAATTGCACACTTACTCACTGCTAAATATGAAAATAAAACGCTTGCGGCCTGGATACTCTTTGTCTGGAAAGATACGCTTTATTATCCTTATGGAGCCTCAGCTGACATTCATAAAAACCTTATGGCTCCAAACCTTATGATGTGGGAAGCAATACGATTTGGAAAAAGAAACAAACTCACCTCGTTTGATCTTTGGGGAAGGGAACCAGGAAAAGGATTTACAAAATTTAAAGAGGGTTATAACCCTAAAGTCTTCGAGTTTATTGGTACTTGGGATCTGATTTGCTCACCACTGTATTGGCCGTTTCGCGCAGCTGATTGGCTACGGTGGAAAGCCCTGAAACTTAAAGCGAAAGTTTAACTGTCACCCCAAAAAATGATCACTTAATCGAGAAATGACAGATATTAGGCAGACAAAGGCATATGGCAGTTTTTTAAGACATATTGGTTGGAAGATTGAAACGGTTAATGGAAATCAGATTTTTATAAAAAAAGTTCCTCTTTTAGGCTCCGCTATAAAACTTCAGAGAACACACACCTTGCCACTAAAAGAAGTCAATCTTCTTGCAAAGAAGTACCGTGCATTTGAAATTATCGTTGAACCTATTTCAACTGAATCACTTCAAGAATTAATTGACGATGGTTTCCGGATTTCAAACAGTCCCTTTTTACCTACAAAAACAATACAGCTAGACATAACCCCACCACTTGCAAAAATTCAGTCAGCAATGAAAAAGGATGCCAGATACTCAATTAAAAAATCGAGTCATATTGCACTGACAAAATGTGAATCAATTGAAAAATTTAGATCAGCATGGAAGCACTCAGTGGGGACCAAAAGACATGTTCTACCAATGAGTGACTTGAAAGCTTTTCAGAAAGCTTTTGGGCAAGATATGCTTCTACTTTTAAATAGTGACCACTCTGCAGGTGGTTTTTTTATTAAGGCTGACAAAACAGTCTACTACTGGGCGGGGTTTACCCACCAAACAGCCAGAAAATCGTTGGTCCAATACCAAGTGATATGGAATGCAATTGAGTGGGCAAAACAAAACGGGGCAACGATATTTGATTTTGAAGGCATCTACGACCCACGGTTTCCTAAAAAGCAGTGGATTGGGTTTACTCACTTTAAGAAAAGTTTTGGTGGAGAAGAGGTGAGCTTTCCAGGGTGTTTTATTAAGTGGAGATTGCCTTTTTAAGGCAAAATAAGGGGCCGGCTGTGCCGGCCCTCGTGAAAATCGTGATTTAAATAAAATAGTTAAAGGCTTGTCACAACATTTTTACCTCCAAAGGTAAGCGGTGAAAAGGCGAAGAAAAAATGTACTAAGTACTTCCAGCGACAAATTCCTCTCCGCACGACTGTGCCTTTTAAACGATAAAGATATGATACTACATGTCTTATATTTTGTCAAATTGGGGTGCTTGTGGGAGTGAATTGAGGGGAGAGGGGTTGTCCCTCTCCCTAACTTCGGGCGACAAGAAGCGCAATATACCGACGTTTAAGAACAATGCTCCTGCGGCCACATACTGCGGCGAATGAAACCTGTGCGCCTTAACCCTTTGTTGGGTTCAAGACAAATGGCGTACATTTCGGATCACCATCCTTTCATTCACCGACCGATAGGTGTATTTATATAACCTCAACATCAACACGTCAATAGCGAAATTTGGTACCTACTTTGAAGATTTAATCAAAGAGTTATCCATGAATGTTCCGATCATCTTGTTAGCAGTCAGCCAAAAGATAACAAAGGTAATAGGGTGGGTGGATATTAGGCAGAATACTTTACTACCTTCTAAGGGGTTCAGGGAACCACCTACGGTCCACTCTATTTCTTCCAATGCACTCTTCTGGGTTGAGTAGAAAACAGAACGATCAGCAGCATCTTGAAAGAGAATTATTGCTGACGGGTTGTTGTCTAGCGCCTTTTTGGCGCCACCATCGTCACATTTGGGAACAACAATGAAAAACCTAGACATTACACCCTCCACTTAATTATCTGGCCTTCGAAAGTATATAAGATTTCTCTAAAAGAAACAAGCTATGGGATTGCATTACAACCTGGATATGAGTCTACGATACTTCAGGGGGTAAGTGCCCAAAATTTTACTTTTATACGGGAATCTATAAAGATTTGGTTACTGAGGACTGAGCACAATAGTGAGCATACTCACAACTCTGACAAATAAAGTTACCAGAACAGGTAAAGTCACTTGCTTCAATTTTCTCCTTCCAATCCAAGATTTCTTCTTGAGCGTCTTTAAGCTGCTTAGCTGTTCGCTTTGTCTTTATTATGGTAAACGGCTCAAAATAAATGAGTGTGAGAGCTACCTCGTCTGCAGTAACTCCAAATGGATGTTCAACTATCTCTGTTGCAGCAAGAGCATAAATGGAGAGCTGTAAGCTTTGGTCCGCCTCCTTTTGTGTCATCGGGTGAGCCCCTGTTTTATAATCGATAATTTCGATACCGTTTTTAGTTTTATCAATACGATCAATAATACCGCCCACTTTAAGGTCTGAGAGCTTTAAAGTAAAAGGCGACTCGACCCCTATTGTTTGCTGATCAGTAACGTTTACCTTCTCGGTAAAAAGTGTTAAGAATGTGGCTGCACGAACAAACATCTCCTGTTCGTGCTTTTTACTTAAGTACCCTTCACGAATCCAATTTGTTTTTAATACTTCTTCACGAGAGACCGGTGAAAGTATTTTTGTTTTATCTAAGTAGAGCTGCTTTAGTGTGGCATGAAAACTTGTTCCAAAACTTTGAGCCGCTGTTGGCGCAGAAGGGAAATTCATAAGGTAATGCAATTTATAGTGCAAAGGGCACAATTTAAATGTCTCAATCTGTGAGTATGATAAGTATGAAATGGTTAACGGCTTAGCCTTTTGATTTCCCTTTTTATCAACTAATCTCGGGACATCAATTGATTTTCGTTTATTTGTACTTGTGCCAGTCACACCTTCCCCTAGAGCATCAGACACAAAAATTGAAACTTTCTTTTCTCTCTTTGCATCTCCATAAAACTTTGCAGCAGTTAGGTAGAGTTTATCTTTTGCACGAGTCATACCTACATAAAAAAGTCGTCGCTCTTCTTGCAAATGGAAGTCATTGGTGAGAATTGCAATTTCTTCTTTCTTTACTTTTACCATGCTTTGGGTTTTGAGTAAGTCATTTGGAACAGGAATTTTTTCTCGCCGTTCCCGACCAGGAAATCTATCATTCACGAGATTTATAATAAAAACAACTGGAAATTCCAATCCTTTACTTGAATGGACTGTTAAAATATTGACCGCATCAATATCTGAAGAATCTATATCTCCTACAGTTGGGCTGTCACCGAGCTGACTCATTAAATCTATCCATTCAACAACGGCATAGACGCCAGAATTTTCCTGTGCATATTCAAAGCTTTTAAGACGATCAAAAAATTTTGCGATATTAAGGGCTATTCGTTCTCCCCGCGGATTATCAAAATTGAGCAGCTGTTGATACATTCCTGTATCGGTGAGAAAATAATAAAGTATTTGTCCAGCAGAGTTTTTTTTCACTAGCTCTAAATGTCGAGCTATTGTTTCAAAAATGTTTTTAATTTT
>CAYQUL010000008.1:19213-23219 GCA_964420735.1 uncultured Gammaproteobacteria bacterium | reverse complement strand
ATTGACCCAACCGCAACCAAGATTCACTTAGGACACGCAGTGGCTTTACGAAAAATCGCACAGTTTGCAAAGGAAGGACACAATGTAACGTTTTTAATTGGCGACTTTACAGCGCTTATTGGTGACACTTCAGACAAGGAAAGTGAGCGACCGGTTTTAACACAAGAAGAAATTAAAGAAAACTTTAAGACATATAAAGAGCAAGCTGAAAAAATATTAGATTTTACTAACATTACGATTAGACACAACAGTGAGTGGCTAGCCAAACTTACATTTTCTGAAATCATTAAACTAACTCAGCACTTTGCAGTAGGTGACTTTGTTGGTCGAGAACTAATTAAGAAACGACTTGAAACAGGAAAGAAAGTGGGGCTTCATGAGACCTTGTACCCGGTGATGCAAGGTTATGACAGTTACTTTTTAGAAACTGATGTCCAAATTGGAGGGGCAGACCAAACATTTAATATGCTTGCAGGACGAACTTTAATTAAGGACATTGAAAAACGTGAGTCGTATGTGTTAACCGTAGGTTATCTTGAAGGCACTGATGGACGAAAAATGAGTAAAACGTGGGGAAACGCCATATGGCTTACTGACACACCTTACGATATGTATGGAAAAGTAATGAGTTTGCGAGATGAACTTCTTGCCAGTTACTTTGAACATGCAACAAGTTTGACCGACGAAGCAGTCAATGAGGTTAAACAAAGAATAGCTGACGGCGGGCACCCAATGGAGATAAAACACGAGTTGGCCAAGATTATTGTAACTGAGCTGCATTCAGAACAACTGGCGAGAGCTGCACAAGATAATTGGCAAAAAACATTTCAAGAGAAAAAGCCAGACTTTTCAGAGTTGATGAGTGTTCCACAAAATGAGACACTTGCAGGTGTTGTAGCGCAACGGATGGGGAGTGTAACTCAAGCAAAAAGGCTAATTGCAGATAGCGCGGTTCATGTAAATGGAGAAGTTTTGACTGACCCTAAACGACAAGTAAATACTGGAGACAAAATTCAAATTGGTAAAAAAATCTTTATAACGATAACAACATGAAACAAAAAAAGAAATTAGTTATTAAAATTTTGGTAATTCTTGCCGGTGTTGGCCTTATTCTCACTTCGTTTTTGCCATATCTGCCTTACCTTTTGTCACGATAACACAATCTGTTACATGAATTTAAATGACTCAGTAACTCGTATTCCTCATGTTGGCCCAGAGTATGCCAAAAAATTAACAAAACTTGGAATCTACACAGTGCGTGACTTATTACAACACATTCCAGTCAGATACACCGACTTGTCACATGAGTCCTCAATTGCCCATCTAGAAGTAGGAACAACAGCAACTGTAAAAGGCCAGGTTGTTGGAATTAAAAATATATTTACCAAATCTCGCAAAACATTTCAGGAAGGGGCACTGTCTGATGGGGACTACTCAGTTAAAGTTGTCTGGTTTAATCAACCATTTCTGGTTAAAAGTCTTCCAACAAATAGCCTTGTTTCTGTTTCTGGAAAAGTGTCCCTGTGGAAAGGCAAGGTGGCCCTTGTTTCACCCCAATGGGAGCGAGTGCAGGTAACAGGCGAGACCTTACATACTGGAAGGATCGTCCCTGTATACGCTGAAACTGCAGGAGTGAGTTCAAAGTGGCTCCGTGCAATTATTAAGCGTGTCGTGTCTGAATCAACAATTGCTGACTACACAAACGTTTTTAATCACCTTGACCTTGACAAGGCTTACCAATATATTCACTTTCCCACTCAAATGGAGGAAGCCCAAGCCGCTCGTAGCCGTCTTGCTTTCGATGAACTACTTGGACATCAAATTGTTTCAAAACTTGAAAAAATTAAGTGGAGGAAGTTTCATAAGTCTCCACCAATTCCATTGGACAACAAAACCCTTGAAAGGTTTACCACCTCACTGCCGTTTACCTTAACCCAAAGCCAAACACGCTCCGTCAACGAGGTGCTTGCCGACCTTACCCAAAAAATACCTATGAACCGCCTCCTTGAGGGGGATGTGGGAAGTGGAAAAACAGTCGTTGCAGCATCAGCTGCATTTATGGTCTATGCCGCAGGATATCAAACAATTGTCATGGCCCCGACACAAATACTTGCCGAACAGCACGCAATCACCTTAAAAAGCATTTTAGAGCCGTTTGGGGTACGTGTAGCACTGGTGACCAGTGGAATAAAAGAAACAATTATTGGACGGACCGATGTGGTTGTTGGGACCCACGCACTTTTGCACCACCCAGAGCTTTATCGTGAGGTGGGTTTAGTAGTAATTGATGAACAACATCGCTTTGGGGTACGCCAGCGTGCACTTATTTCAGAATTATCTGAAAAACGACGATTAACACCACATATTTTAACAATGACTGCTACTCCAATTCCAAGAACAATTGCCTTAACCCTTTACGGAGAACTCTCCCTCTCCACCTTAGACGAGCTCCCTTCAGGCCGAATACCAATTAAAACCTGGGTTATTCCTGAAGCAAAGCGAGAAGGCGCGTATGCCTGGATTGAAAAGGAAGTAAGTACCCACAGCTCACAAGTGTTTGTTGTGTGTCCATTAATTGATGAAAGTGAAGTTGCTACAATGAAAGAGGTAAAAGCTGCCAAAGCCGAATACGAGAAACTTAAAGCAATTTTCACTTCTCTTCGAGTTGTCTTGCTTCATGGAAAAATGAAAAAACAGGAAAAAAGTGATGTTCTCTCGGACTACAAAAAGGGGCTGTATGACATTTTAGTAACAACCCCTGTTGTTGAAGTTGGAATCGATATTCCAAATGCCAGTATTATGATGATTGAGGCTTCAGAGCGCTTTGGTTTGGCACAGCTGCATCAGCTTCGTGGTCGCGTCGGTCGAGGAACACTTGCCTCGTATTGCCTTTTAATGACAACAACTAAGGGAGCGGCAAAGGCTCGCCTTGAGGCAATGACAAAAACACTCTCAGGGCGAGAACTAGCCGAGTTTGACCTGTCCTTGCGTGGGCCAGGTGAAATATTTGGAACCAAGCAATCTGGCATTACTGAGCTCAAAATAGCCAACTGGCAAGACACAGATCTTATTTCTGCGGCGAGTGAGTCAGCTCAAAAAGTGGTCGAAAACGAAGAAAAATTTGCTGACGTAATTGCCTTCTTTGTTTCCCAACAAATCGTTGATAATTAGCCTCAGTATCGTGCCAATTTACAAACAGGCAATTCCGAGATACAATTGCCTCTATGGCACCAGTACCAAAGAAGAAACATAGTCACCAAAGAAGTGCACAGCGAAGGGGAGCAATCAGTATGACTCTACCTGTTTTAACGATTTGTAAAAACTGCGGCAAGAAGAAACTTCCACACAAAGCTTGTGCTGCATGTGGAGCAAAGTAAGTCTCCGTGTTTGACGCTAAAACAATATGAAATCCCGTTCTGACCCACGGCATAGAAGGCGACAAATGATTGTACAGCAATTATTTGCAAATGAATTTCACACCCAAGAGCGTGATCCTCAGGTTGACGCAATTTTTGAACAAAAAGCAAAAATTGATGGTTTGATCGCAAAATCAGCTCCTGCGTGGCCAATTGAAAAGATAAACAAGGTTGATTTATCAATTTTACGGCTAGCCAGTTTTGAAATGATAACCAGTGAGATTCCGCCAAAAGTGGTGATTGACGAAGCGGTAGAGCTCGCGAAAGAATATGGAGGGGAAAGTTCACCTTCCTTTGTAAACGGTGTATTGGGAAGCATTGTGAAAATTAAAGATTTAGATCATGACGATTCAAAACATAAAGCAACAATTTAACGACGAGAAACTCTTCTCACTAGCATTAACCCACCGCTCCTGGATTAATGAAAACCCTGGTATTCGCGAAAGTAATGAAAGACTTGAGTTTTTAGGTGACGCCGTACTTGAACTTGTGGTTAGCCACGCCATTTATCTGCAGTTTCCCGATCAGGAAGAAGGGTTTTTAACCTCAATTAGAGCCAACATTGTAAACACTGTTAACCTGGCTAAAGT
>CAYQUL010000008.1:0-19203 GCA_964420735.1 uncultured Gammaproteobacteria bacterium | reverse complement strand
GATGCTCTCTCGAGGCGAAGAATCAGGTGGGGGACGCGACAACCAGTCACTCTTGGCTGACACCGTTGAGGCAATTATTGGGGCTATTTACGTAGATCAAGGGTTTGAAGCAGCCAAGACTTTTATTGATGAGCATATTCTGGCTGATATTCAATCTCACTTGGCTAAACCCTTAAAGGACGCAAAAAGTCGTTTACAAGAATTTGTGCAAGCAAATGGATCTAACGCTCCAAAGTACCGTGTAATTGATGAGCACGGACCAGACCACGCTAAAGAGTTTATCATTGAGGTCTCAGTTGAGGGAAATACCTTAGGACGTGGCACAGGAAAGAGCAAATCAGTGGCAGAACAGGATGCGGCCGAGCACGCTCTTGAAACTCTCACCAAAAAAGCGTAAAATACCCAAATGGTTAAAATTAGACTAGCTAAGCTCGGAAAAAGGAATGATCACTTCTACCGAATTGTGGCGATTGAGTCCCAAAACAAAAATCAAGGTGAAGCTCTGGAAATATTAGGGTTCTATCATCCACGCGAGAAAAAGCAACAAATTGATAAAAAGGCACTAGCCGCATGGGTTGCTAAAGGTGCGATCGTTTCTGATGCTGTTAAAGTGCTTTTAGCTTAAATTTTTATGAAAGACTTATCTCTGTTTCTTATTTCCAATATCACAGGGTCAGACGACATTTCAGTTGCTGAGACACAAGAAGAAGGCCGCACAACGATTGACGTTACAGCAGAAAAATCAGTTGTTGGCTTAATTATTGGAAAAGAAGGCAAAACGATCAAAAATCTCCGAAGAATACTGGCCATCCGAGCTGCGAAAGAAGACACCATGGTTTCAGTTAACGTCCACGAAGCATAAGTAACTTCTCTTTTTCCTCCTTCTCTCTTGCAAGTTAAACCTTTTTGTTATTCAAACGGATTTTCTCGCCCAACATCCGCACTTTCTGTGGAGTCAATACTTGTTGTAAAAGGATATCGATAACTAGCTAGTTCTGCTGAAAGCTCGGTCTCCTGTGGGTTTAGCGCTGTGATGGACTCTGTTAAGGCAGGTAACTTTGTTGGGGCTAAAGCCCAAGGTGAGCGGACACTAATAATTGCATTTGCACCGGCTCCCGCTGAGGAGGAAGACAAACTGACCGTATCAACCGCAATAACAGGTGCAACACGCTTCAAGCCATACACAAACTTCACAATTGCCAAGGCCTCTCCATCAACATCAAAATTAAGAACACTCTGAGCAAGTACGCCTTCACCTGCTTTTTGTGCAACTAAATCAAGATTTTTAATAACTAACCCCTGCTCAGTTGCAACCGTTCGAATCTGAGAGACTAAAGAAAGTGAATTGTTGGCTGTAGGCAGAGCTAACTGCGCACGACTAATGGCCTCCGTTGAGATACTGTTTACGTTTTGTAGAACCTCTTTTCTTTCAGTTAAAGCAGCAATTTCGCTTGTGACCTTTTCAGTTGCCTCAGTCAGTTTGGTAATCTCATTTAAAAAGTACCCACCCATAAGTACTCCCGTTACAATAAACCCAATGAAAATTAGGCCATAGATCATAAGTGGTTTGTACTGTGGCGCAAAGTTGTTTTTCATTTGTTGAAATCAAAGTAAATTTGGTAACCAGTTGTCTGGTTATACGTAATATTACTTAATGCTAATTGAGTAACTAGCTTCTCAGAAATCAAGCGCTCAGTAATGTCTTTAAGAGGTGTTAATGTGGCTGAATTTAAACCAATTTTGGCATCAGCTGCGTCAATTTTTGAACCAATAACGGAAATCTCTTCTGGCAAAATATCAATTATTTTTTTCTGGTTCTCAAGCTGGCCTTGAGTAGTGTCAGCTGCGCGGTAATCAAGTATTTTTTGGAGTCTGTCTTTAAGAAGAACAAGCTGCTGCTCAGATGTTTCAAGATTTAAGACCTCTGCTTTAACTGAGTCACGGGTCACAACAAGCGTGTCAACATTTCTTTTTGTAATAACAACATATGCTAGTCCTGCCATGGAGAATAACAATAAAATGGTACAAATCACAATTGACGCAATTTTTAAGCGAGCAAGGAGTGAATTTACTTCTTTACCGCGAGCAAGTTCAACTGGCAGGAGGTTGATTGTCTGGGCCATAATTTATCGCATTGCAAGTCCCACTGAAACTGAATAAAGTGGGGCATAGTTAGAAAGGGTTGCAGCAGCTTGGGGATCAATAATCACATTTTGGAATGGATTTGCAACAATTACTTCAAGCCCAAGCATTTTTGCCAGCTCCGCTGACACTCCAGGAAGCCCTGCGCTTCCACCTGAAACGACAATAACGGTTGGGGACTCGCCATGCATATCCATTTGATAAAAATGAATTGATTTCTTCATTTCATCAACAACACCTTTTAAAATAGGGCGAAGTGAAGCAGCCACTTTGTCTTCTAATTGGTTTGGCGTAAAGCCGTAAGTCTTTTTATATTCCTCAGCTTGAACTGGGGTGACACCTAGCCCTTGAGCAACTGCTCGTGTAAATGCCTCACCTGCTGTGGGGATTGAACGACTAAAAAAGAGCTGCCCTTCTTTGGTTATCGCAATGTCAGTTGATAAGGCCCCAAAATCGAGTAACATTACAGTCTTTCCAACCTGACCTAAGCTTCTGGCAATAGACAACAGCTCTGTCTCAACCCCAACAACATGAAGCCCTGCACCAGAGACCACAGACACATACTTTTCAACCATGGTTTTAATTGCAGCAACAACAAGCACTAATACCTGTGGAGGGTTACCAACCTCACGGCGTTCAAGTATCTGGTACTGCAAGACTGCTTCTTTAAGGGGAATGGGGATGTACTCTTCTGATTCCCATTTAACTGCTGAAGCAATTTCTTCGTTTGTTAAAAGTGGCAGTTTAATAACTCGAGTAAAAACGGAGGTTTCAGAAAGGGAGATATGTACATCATGACTACTAATACGCGCCTCAGCTGCAAGCTTTTTGATAGCCTCGCTTGCATCGCTCAACTCTTTTTCACCTTCAATTCGTGTGATATCAAAAGGAAACGGAGCGGCACCAGCTGCACGTAATGAGAACTTGTCTCCCTCATGGGCAAGCTCTACTATTTTTACTGTTTTAGAACCGATATCAAGACCTACACTCATATTATTTAGAAATGGCTGCAATTGAAAACAAAGCTGCGTCAAAAATAGATGGCATTTCAGGATACAAGTTTACTACCTGCACTTTTCGAGATGCGGCACCAGCTGTACCTGTTGACTCAACTAATTTCCCTTGTGAAGGTAAATCGTGATTTCCTTGAGTAATCACCCCAAAATATTCATTTGTAGAGTTATACCAGAATCGCACTTGCATAAATTTCATTCTACCAGAATTGTTGTATACGTTTGGAACAAGATTGGCTGAAAGGGAATTAAAGTTAACTGTTGTTCGATATGAAAAATTGCGTCCGTTTACAGTACAGGCTCCAGTGGTACCAGTTGGGGCGACAAACTTATTGGTTGTCCGTCGCGAGCCATTTGGGTCAAAACCAAGCCTTCCAATTTCTAAAACATTTGCAGGTGTCTCGTAAAGAACAGACACTTCAATTGCTGTCTCCGGAGCTGCACCTGAACTTCCCCAACAAATGTCCAGTGAGCTTCCTTTAAAACAACTGTTTCCCTGACAGTCGGTGTCAAGACGATTCTGTGCGTCATGTTTTACAAACCAAACGGTTCCAGTGTCACCTGCTGCAATTCCAACTGGATAAACATACTCAGTGTTAGTGCTTACATAGTCTGTTGTGTTTGTGTTGTAGGCTGCATTACTTGTCCCAACAGCACCTGATGTCTGCGCACCGTTACTTCCCCCAACAGTCGGGGTAAGTAGTACCTTTTCAACTCCAGCTTCAGCTGCAGAGAACGCGCGCAATGACTCCTCATCTTTAGACGTCACCGAAACATCAGTAATCGTTCGTGAGGCAACTGAAAGAATGACGGTTAACACAGCGCCCATCGAAAGAAGCAACAGAATTAAGGCTTGTCCGCTCACGCGTTTATTCATTATTTTAAGTGTATGGTTTGCAAGTCAGGCGGTCAATACGATCTCAAAAGGATTGACGACGAAATTGTAACAATTGACTGTGCAAGGCTATCAGTTGAGTTACTTCTACCGGAAAGATTAACTGTAACTTGGGCAGGCGACCCAGCGCCTGCAGCGTTAGTGCAGACAAACGAACAATTAGTAAGGGTAATACTTGAAGCAGTAAGTCTTGTTGTTGCAGAGTTTGATGCAAGGTAAGTTCCGTTGCTATCAGTTAAGCATTGAAATGTGGCCTGTCTTCCTTTTTCATTTAAATACGTCAAAGTTTGAAGGCTTGACCCATCACATGCAGAAACAATTGAGCTTGCGTTTCTTACATGTCGTTCAAGTACTGACAATGCGTATTCCATATTCTCACGAACTTGAGTACCTGCATCACTTACCCTTGACCCACGAAGTGACTGCACCGTTGTTTGTGTAGCAACTATTGCAAGTAGGGTAAACATAACAATTGCAACTAGAACCTCAATTAATGAAAATCCTTTTTCTTTTGTCATTTTTTCCAATTGGTAAGTACAGTTGATGCTCGGCTCTCATGTGTTCCAGATCCATCGATCCAACTGGTAATGACAGTCACATCAACGGTGTTAACTGCACTTGTCCTTAAGGTCATACTTCGCAAAAATGGAGTTGTTGAGTTGGGTATGGCATTTGATGTACTGCAAGCTCCCTGGCTGCTCCATGATAAATTTGCAACACACCAGGTTGTACCACTGGCGTTTGAGTGGGAAACAAAAGCTGCCCAATCACGATCTCGCTCACCTCGCACCCACTCAAGCACTTCTTGTGAATGGCGGTTGGCAAGTGTTTTGTTTCGAGAATATGCGGTAAGGGCCAGATTTTTGGTTGAAAGGGACACCAGTGCAATCATAACCAAACTGACAATTAAAACTGCAACAATCATTTCAAACAGCGACTGTCCTTTTAGTCTTTTTAATTTGTGTATCATACAGTTATTTAATCTCACCAGACGAGCTTACTTGCACTTGAAAAGATCGAGTGGCGCCAGCCACAGTGCGAGCTATGGTAATTGTAGCAGGGTTTGCAGGAGACAAATCAGTTCCCAAGGCCAATGGTTTAAAGGTAAAAGCAGTTGGGGTTGTGGCAGATAAAGTTACCACAAGGTTTGCTGGAAAAGGTGTTGTTGTTCCAGCTACCTCTGTTCCTCCACACACAGCTCTTGTTTCAAAACTGGTAATTACACCACCGCTTGTCAGGAAGCGCACACGATAGCCATCAAAAGAGCCAACACAACCAGCAGGTTTTTCGCCAGATGATGCTTTGGTTTGTGCAACTCGCAGTCCGGAATAAAGAACTCGGACACCCGCGTCAACTGCTTGTCGTGAAGCAAAATCACGATAGCCTGCAACGGAAACACCAATTAAGGCAGATGAAATTGCTATGGCAATTAAGAGCTCAAGTAAACTAAATCCATTACGGGTTGTTGATCGCATAGGTACATGAAGCGCCACATGAGGCACCACCACAGTTAACAGTTGTTGAGTTGCGCTCCAGGGCTGAACACAAGGTGTATGTTTGTGTTGTCTGGCGGGAGTAGCCATAGTTTCTCCCTGCAGTCGGGTCTGCGGGGATCGCTTGAATGTATCTGTTTGAAGTTGAGCAAGCTGCACCGGCCACCGCACTTGTTCCAGTTAGCGCGGCACCTACGGCTGGAAGTGAAGCAGGATACTGCCCACAGTCAGATTTATAGAGTTCAAGACCTGAACGAATCGTTTCCATATCACTTTTTCGTTTCCCATCACGTGCGCTTTTTTGCGGTCCGCTAAGCATCAAAAGCATGATTGTCGCAAGCGTTCCAATAATTGCGATAACTACCAATAACTCGATGAGTGAAAATCCTTTTTTCATTTTTGTTTTTTTGCTTGCTCTATTAATTCATTCTCGTATTGTGCCAGGGTTTTATCAAGTGGAGTATTGCCACTTGCCCTGCCAAAGTTACAGATTTTATTTCCACAGCTTACTGACAGTGAAATTATCTTTTTACTAAATTCTGGCTCACTCATGCTTTCAAGTGAAGCGTATAACTGATACCGTTTACCATCAGATATATAGCGGTATGAGGCGCCATCAGCAAAATGAGGGTCACGCGGCAGGTTTCTTAAGTATTCCTCATGAAACACCTCACCCCATTCACAAACAGTTCGCGCCTTAACTGGGCCACAACCAACAATTTTTCCGTTATCTGAGGCGGGGTACTCGCCAATGTCTTTAAAGTAAACCTCAAGGGCATTTGCCACTGTTTGAACGTCGCCTAGGCGCTGAGCGTCCCGGCTTTTTCGAAACGAATTTTGCAAATTAACAAAGGTGGCCACCATAATTAAACCTAAAAAAAGAACTAAAGCACTTACTTCATATTTAGTTATATTCATAATAGAAAGGAAAACAATTGCGTCCCAAAAAGTAAGGTTATTACTGCACCGAAAACTAAAAATGGACCAAATGCTAATTTCGTTTTCATCCCTGCACTTCCAAATGCAATTAACACTAGTCCAATAACAGCTCCACTTACAAAGGAGACAAATAACCACAAGATGCCCAAGGGGTAACCTAAGAGAAGACCTACAGGAAGCGCGAGTTTTACGTCACCTAAACCCATACCACGACCTTTTGTAACTAAATGTAAGAGAAGTAAAAACAGAGAACAACTAAACCCAACAGCAAGAGAGACAAAAAACGTTTGACTGGCACTTAAAAGTATTGAAACAAAGACTAAAAACAACAAACTAAAAACAAACTCGTCAGGAATAATTTGAAACTCAAGGTCAGTCACAATTATTGCCAAAAACAAAAGGAGAATTCCAAAAACTAAGATGTGAGACGGGAAGGGGAGTAGGGTAAGCCAGAGAACGTTTGTTTGTACAATTCCAGTAACTAAAGGGGTAACTATCCCGATTAAAAGCCCCGCTAACTCAATAGTTGGGTATCGGGTTGAAATGTTTTTTTTACAGTGTCTACACTTTCCACCTAAAAGAAGAAATGAAACAAGAGGAATATTATCAAACCAGGCAATCTGATGGTTACAGTTTGGACAAAACGATCTACCCTTGGAAATTGAAATGTTTCGAGGTAATCGGTAGGTTAGGGCTGCAATAAAAGACCCCACGGCCAACCCCCAAATTGCATACAAGAAAGTCCACATATCATTATCATAATGGAGTTTTACCCCTCACACAACAAACGCCCCGGTGAAGGGGCGTATTTGCTGGTTAACCATTCGTTAGAAGGTAAACGTTGTAAGTCCAACGGCTGGAGGTGTTGCAGCGTTAGCTGTGCAAACTCCACCACCGCGACCTGCTGCTGTTGAGTAAACAACCCAGGCTGCTTGACCGGCTGCACATTTACTTATGTTTGAATTTGATTCCAAACGGGCAAATGTAATAGCTCCTGTCGCTGCGACATAGTTGTAACACCAACCGTTTTGTGGGTTAGTTCCACAAGCAGCTCCACCTGCGGTGTAGGCAATTGCAGCTGGTACAACTGAAATTTCACCGGCAAGTCGAAGCGTGTCGATCCAAGTACCACTAACCGCTGGATAAACACCATTGTTTGATGTGGCATATGCCTCTATTGCGTGTCCCAACTGGGTAACCGTTGAGTATCGTCCAGAGTCACGAGTTCGAGCAAGTTGCTGAACTGGGTTCAAGGCGAGAAGGACGACCACTGCGAGAGTACCTAAGATGGCGATAACGATCAAAAGTTCGATCAATGTAAAACCTTTTTTAATTTGAGTAGTCATATTCTCACCTCCTTTCACTTATTCCTTATAAACAGTATGTTTCATTTTTTGTGTCACTGTCAAGCAACCAATTTATAAAAGCAATACCGTCTTTGTAGTTTATTAGGGCCTAGATTGTAGTCGTAAGTTTGTATATTGGAAGCACAACGGCAATAACTAGAAACGCCACACCAAGCCCTAAGAAAATCATAATGATTGGCTCAATGGCACTAGTTAAGGCCTTCACTTTCTGTTCACTTTCAACTTCAAATACATGAGAGATTTTTGACAACACCTCATCCATTTTTCCTGTCTCCTCACCAACAGCTACCATTTGAGACAAAATATATGGAAACGCGTCAGGATGTTTTGCGAAAGAAAAGGCAATAGGAAACCCTTTTTCAATTTGATGAGAAACATCTTTCACCGCGTCACTAATAATGACGTTTGTCACAACATCAGAGGAGACAGCCAGTCCCTCAAGAATAGGCACACCGGAGGCCACCATTAAGGACAAAGTACGAGTAAGTTCTGTTAAAATAATTTGCTTTTGAAGGTCGCCAACAATTGGTACTTTAAACATAAACTCGGCCAACTTGTGTTTACCAAAGTCAGTTTTACTCCACATATAAAAAGCCCACCCACCGATACCTAATGCCGCAACAACGATATACCAGAATGAAATTACAAAATCAGATATACCTGTAAGTATTTTTGTTGAGAGTGGAAGCTCGGCACCAAACTGACTATAAAGCGCAGTCAGTTTTGGAATAACGAAAACAATCATGATAATGGAAACGCCAATCATACCAATGACGATAATCATTGGATAAATAAGTGCCCCTTTTACTTTTCCACGAAACTCCTGGGTGCGCTCAAGGTTGTCAGCTAGTCGAGCAAGCACTTTGTCCAGTACTCCACCAGTTTCACCTGCACGCACCAGAGCGATGTAGCTTGGGGAAAACACACGAGGGTGACGCTTAATGGCACTTGATAAACTTTGTCCACCTTCTATATCAGCCAGTATCTGTTGAATGATTGGTTGAAACGAAGGCTTAGCCTGCAAACGCAAAATGGAAAAACTTTCTGTAATGGGGAGCCCTGCGTTAACCATGGTAGCCAGCTGCCTGGTAAAGGCCACAATATCCCCATATGAAACACGACTAGAAAAACTACTAAATAAGTGTTTTAACCCATTCATCGATGGGCGAATTGAAACAACAATATACCCGCGATCTCTCAAGAGCTTTGCTGCAGCTGATTCATTTGGGGCCTCGACGTCTCCGGTTACTAAGTTCCCGGCTTTGTCTCGGGCACGATATACGTACTTTTTCATAGGTTAACGTTTGAGAAGTCGAGAAAGCTCAGTTGGGCGCAGAGCATAACTTTGAGCATCCTCAATTGTAATTTTGCCGTTTAAGACTAAAGAGGCAAGGCTTGACTCAAGGGTATACATACCAGCTTCACTTGAGGTTTGAATAATCGAGTCAATTTGATGTGTCTTGCCGTCACGAACTGCTGTTTTAACAGCAGTTGTGGCAAGCATTAATTCACTTGCAACAACACGACCCATGGTGGCTGACGGAACTAAGCGCTGAGAAAACACAGCTTCTAGAACGTTTGACAGTTGCAGACGCACCTGTGACTGTTGCTCCTCAGGAAACACGTCAACAATACGATCTATCGTTTGTGCTGCAGAATTAGTGTGGAGAGTTGCAAAAACTAAATGGCCTGTTTCAGCAATGGTTAAAGCTGCAGCTATTGTTTCAAAGTCTCGCATTTCACCAACCAAAACAACATCTGGGTCTTCACGAAGTACAGAGCGCAAGGCCACAGACCAAGAATGAGTGTCGTTTCCCATTTCTCGTTGCGAGACAATTGCCCGTTCTGACTTAAAAATAAACTCGATAGGGTCTTCAATGCTTACAATGTGGCAGGCTCTATTTACATTAATTTCATTTAGTATTGCAGCAAGTGTTGTTGACTTTCCCTGTCCGGTAGGACCAGTGACTAGAACAAAGCCTTGGCGCAGAGACGTAAAATTATGAATAAACTGTGGTAACCACAATTCGTCAATTGTTGGAATCTTTGAAGGAATAACACGGAAGGCCGCGGACCAAGTGTCTTTTTGTGTATATGCGTTTACACGAAACCGAGCTTTCTCACTAAAGGCAATTGAAAAATCAATTTCTTTGTTTACTGTTAAGCGCTCAATTTGTTCAGAACTCATCACTTCCTTAAGGAGTGTCTCAATTACCTCATGGGTAAGAACGGTGTCATAAGGAACAGGAGCAAGTTCACCATGAATGCGAAGGACAGGCGCAACGCCGACCATCAAATGCAAATCTGATGCATTCTGATCAACAGCAAGTTGTAATAAATCTTTAATATTCATGGGCAGGCATTATTCTTGGGCAACACGCAGTACTTCCTCAATAGTAGTGATCCCCTCAAGTGCTTTCAAGTAGCCATCTTGTTTTAGGGAAACCATGCCCTCAATTTTTGCTTCTTTTTCAATTTCGCTAGCCGGTGCTCGTTCCAAAATTAAGCGTGCAATTTTTTCAGTGATTGGTAAAATTTCAAAAACGGCAACACGACCTTTGTACCCTGAGTTGTTGTTCTCAGGCGTAGGCTTGCCGTGATAAAGCTTAATCGGTTTGCCAGCAGGAAGCAGTGGCCCTAAGACAAGTCTAATATCAGCTGAGATTTTCTCGTCAGGAATATATTCCTCTTTTGCCGTTTCATCAATTTTTCGAAGCACACGCTGAGCAACAATTGCAGTAATTGATGAGGCTAACAAAAATGGCTCGGCTCCCATATCAAGCAGTCGAGGAAGAGCCCCTGCTGCGTCGTTTGTGTGGAGAGTTGCAAAAACTAAGTGACCGGTAAGTGCAGCTTGAACAGCCAAATCACTTGTTTCATGGTCACGAACCTCACCGACCAAGATAATATTTGGATCTTGTCGCAAAAATGCACGCAAACCTGAAGCAAATGTTAGCCCAACGGCTGCGTTAATTTGTACCTGGTTAACACCCGCAATTTTGTATTCAATTGGGTCCTCAAGTGTCATAATGTTAACCTTTGGGGTATTTAGTTTTTGAATGATTGAATAAAGTGTTGTTGTTTTTCCAGATCCGGTAGGTCCACAGATCACGATAATTCCATGTGGACGCAGAATTGAGTCTTCAAGGTTCTTTAACGCACGGCCTCGAAGCCCAAGTTCAGGTAACGTTGGAATTCCACCGGTTTTTTTCAAGAGTCGGATAACAATTTTTTCGCCCCAGGTGGTCGGAAGAGTTGACACACGAAGATCTACTTCTTGATCGCTATTTCTAAAATTAAATCGGCCGTCTTGTGGAATACGCTTTTCGTCAATCTTCATTGAAGACAAAATCTTAATACGTGAAACAAGCGCATCGTGGAGCTCTCTGGGAATGGTAAGTTTTTCTTGCAAAATACCGTCAATGCGATACCTGACACGGGTTTGCTTTTCAAGCGGCTCAATATGAATATCAGAAGCACGAGCACGTACTGCATAATCCATAATATGGGTAACAACTTCACTAATCCTCTCTTGTCTGACAAGCCCTGTGTTTTGAGTTACATCAAGTGTTTTAACTGAAGTACCATCTGAAGATACTTCTTTTAAGGCTGCTGTTACTTCTTGAGAGAGGGTTGTTGAGTAGCGCTTAGCAATATGCTCATCAATTGCTTCAGGGACAGCAGCTGACGGACGCACCCTGTACCCCGTGCGCTGTTCTATAAACTCAATTGAAGCCAAGTCCAAAGGCTCGGCCATTGCAAGAATTAACTCATGAGCTGAAGTGTCAACTGAAATAGGAAACACCCTAAACTTACGTGCAAGTTCTTGAGGAATTAAAGAAATAGCAACAGGAGAGACTGGTGTAGTTGAAAGATCAATAAACGGAATGTTATACAGCTCTGCTTTGGCTCGCACCATCATCTCAGGTGTTGCAAGGTTTTGACTGACGATAATATCTTCCTGACTTCGTCCACTTTGGATTTCAGCAAGTTTTACAGAGTCAGCTCTCTCGCGGGTCATTGCACCAATATTGGCCAATATATCGGCCAAGGAGGTAACATCTGATTGTGAAGCTTGGGCAGCCATATTTCATTATATAATGAGTTTTAGTCATATGCATACCTATTTATTTGTAGGAGAAGATATTGAGGCACAAGTTGAGTCTTTTATTAAAGAGAAGGCAGTACAGTCGTTTGTTTTTCCAGTTGAAAAAATTGCTGAGGCACGCGACTTAACTAGTTTTACACAGTACGGATTTGCAACAGACACAATAGTTGTACTTCCCAATTTTGATAAAACTACACTTGATGCACAAAACTCACTTTTAAAGTTACTTGAAGAAGGAAAGCCAAATACACTTTTTCTGTTAACTGCCAGAAGCACCGGAGCAATTGTTGAAACAATACTCTCCCGGTCAGAAGCCAAGTATTTTACAAAAAAAGATCAGCAAACAAGTGCGTTTCATACACTTTCAACGGGCAAAAAACTTGCGCTTACGGCAAAAGTTAAGGACCGGGAAAGTGCTAAAGAGTTTCTTTTAAGCTTAATAAGCCAGTTGCCACGAGAAAAGGTTAAACCTGCTCTCACTGCAAAGGAAGCAATTGACCGAAACGGTGTTGTACAACTTCACTTAACACAAATGGTCATTCAACTAGAAAAAGAACAATAAAAAAGGTCCCTTATTAGGGACCTTCACTTACCACACAGATACTTGAAAAAATTGCCATGTGTTTCAAGTGAACTACTGCCGTTTTGTTTTTTAAGTTTACAACCTCAACCGCAAGATCTCTTTTCACAAGAAGAACAGAACTTGTAACCCAAGTAATATTCATCGTATCAATTAGGTCAGGTGTAACTTCAGGCGCAAGAGGAACACTTACTTTTTCATTTGTATCAACGTTTAAACTTACAACGCTATTTCCCTTATTTGTTTTAACAACAAAGGCAAGTATGTGCCCGTCAGGTGACCATGAAACTGGGCCAACCTCTTTAAGCAGAAGTTTCTTTCTTGCAAGAGTAACCGGGTCTACTAGGTATGCCTTTCGGTTAAAATAGGTCTCATACTCTTGCTCAACTGCAAGAGCGCCATCGTCTGACCAACTAAACCGCCGCAACCCTGCAGTTAAAACTGCGTGTCGCAAATCCTTAACCCAAAACACATAAGTACGTGAACGTCGGTAGTCGTACACATCTACTATTTGCAAGGTCAAGTGTTGACTGTCGGTTGACCAATCAGCAATGAAAAAGATCTCTGGCCACGTAAGTTTGGTTATGTTGCCACTGGCTATCTCGAGTATCCAACTACCATCATCATTTTCAAAGAACAAAAATTCACCGTTGGGAGACAACAAAACTCCACGAGGAAATTTATTCAAAACAACCGGAGGTGAGAGCTTTTCACCTGTGGTAATTGATGACAAATACACGCTCGTGTCACCGTTTTCCATATTGTCATCCAAGTGCATTAACTGGCTAAATGGGCTTTTGCACGCCGGGTAAACCGTTTTACCTTGAAAAACAAGCCATGGGCTCATTGGGACAAGTAACCCTGTTTCAATTTGATAGGCGTAAATCGTGCGTTGTATGTTTTGAGCCGTTTCACCTGCAAAGAGAACAACAGTAATCTGATTTCTTTTGCCAAGTAAAACTGAAACCAAAATTGCAAATAACAGTACCGCTGTCACTAACAAAACCATCCGTAGACGTTTCAAAATGACCTCCTTTGAGTCTTTACGTTATAAGATATTATACCACATTTTGACTCTGAACCGGCTGTCAACTACACTTGCACTATGGCAAGTTTCCAGACATTAAAAGGATTTAGGGACTTTTTCCCTGAAGACATGGCTGTGCGACGCGAAGTAATGCGCCGCTTGGCTTGCGTGTTTGAAAAGTACGGTTTTGAGGAGCTTTCAACACCTGCACTTGAGTACCGAGAGGTCCTTTTAGGTAAGTACGGTGAGGAAGCAGAGAAGCTGATGTATTTATTTTCCGATCCCGGTGAGCGGGGAGTGGGACTTAAGTACGACTTAACCGTACCACTTGCTCGGGCCGTTGCAACTCGAGCAGACACACCACTTCCTTTTAAACGATACCAAATGCAGCCAGTGTGGCGAGCAGAGAACACCCAAAAGGGAAGATATCGCGAATTTTACCAATGTGACGTTGATATTGTAGGTAGTGCCTCACCACTGGCAGATGGTGAGATTTTGGCAGTTATTTCTGACTCCCTAAAAGCCCTTGGTTTCACAAATTTTGAAATAAAAGTTAATTCACGTACAGTGCTCTTTGCCATCATGGACCGGGCTGGGGTTGACACAGTCAAGCGACTTACAGCAATTGCGTCACTGGACAAACTTGATAAAAAAAGTACAGATGAAGTTAAGACTGAGCTATCTGCTAAAGGATTTAGTAATCATCAAATTGAAAACATATTTGTGGAACTGGGGAAGGCCACACCAGATGAGTATTTAACAAAAACAATTGAGACAGCTGGGAAACTCGGTGCAACAAATATGGTTTTTTCGCCTGCAATTTCCCGTGGGCTTGACTACTACACTGGTCCTATTTTTGAAACCGTTGTTAAAGAGCCAAAAATTGGCTCATTAACAGGTGGTGGAAGATATGATCACCTTCTAAAAACGTTAGGTGGACCTGACTTACCAGCTGTTGGTACAACAATTGGCCTAGAGCGCATTATTGATGTCATTTCCGAACTTAACTTGTGGCCTACTATTTCTAAGACAACCGTTGACACTTTGGTGACAATTTTTCGTGAGTCGTTTGAAGAGGTTTCAATAAGTGCAGCCCAGCAACTGCGAGACAAGGGACTAAACGTTGAGTTATATCCACAAAGTGTGAAACTAGAGAAACAATTAAAGTATGCTGACCGCAAAAAAATTCCATTTGTGGTAATTATTGGAGAAGATGAAGTGGCAAATGGTACGGTCATTGTTAAAAACCTTGAAACGGGTGAGCAAAAAAGCGTCACCCTTAACGAAGCTGCTTCAATTATCAAAAAATAACCCCCAGCCAATGGCTAGGGGAGTTGTGTTACGAAAAATAGTCGCTTAAGAGAACTTCTTCTGTCGGACTTGAAACAATCATTGCGGCAAGCAAGTCACGATATGCAACTTTTATACCGGACACCAGTTGGCCAATCTTAGACTCATTTCTCAGGATCACGATTCCGTCAATTCCAACGGGAGAGTACTTGAGCACAAACATGTCACGGTCTGCTTTCAGTTCTTTCAGATAAAGAGCAAGACCGGTTAATTGGCAGTCTGTGTCCCAAAAGAACTCCAGGGAAAACCCAGAGGCATTAATAAACTTAGAAAACGAAATGCTTTGTACTTCACCAACCTGTACGTTGGTTGGATCAAGATAATACCTTACCTCAACCCCGAGCCAATTTCGTTTAAAGTTAATTTCATTGGGAAGGTCAGCCAGAATTGCTTTGACAACTCCCACGCCAGTTCGGGCACTTTGGTGAATACGTGCAACCATATTGCGATTGAGCGTATCGTCTAATGTAATGTTAACTAATGCAACCAGGTTACTGACCCCAGGTTCAGAAAAAGTGGTCAAGGGCTGGGTGCGCCGCATAAAGTCAGTCGTGTTTATCTTGTACTGCCTGGCAGTATCCATCGAATACCGTCGAAGCCAATTAATATTGCCAAGGATCGTTTCACCCATCACTAGCCTCCAATAGCTATTATTACAACGGTTATTGTAGCAAACGCGCCTATAGGTTTCAAGCCGGTGGGGTTTTACAAACGTACTCCAGGTGCAAATATCGATACACCATTAATACGTTGTTACTTACTTACAAAAAAATGTACATGGCGTTTCCTAATTTGGTTGTGTTATAAAGAATGGAACTATGGCGAAAAGATCTAAAGTTAAATTTAACGTCGACAAAGATGCTTTGAAGAAAGTTAACCTTGTTGCGGTTGCGTACTCTTATATCGAGCGAGATTGGTTCCCAACTCAGGAGTCCTATGACGCTGAAATTGAAGTCGAGGACAGGGCCGCTGAAGTCGTTCAAAAACTGATGGACTTAGGCATTCCTGCAAAAGGATATCCCGGAGATCAGTATTTTTTAACTCATTTACTGGTTGATAAACCAAACATGGTATTAAACCTTGTTGATACCTTGCGAGGTCGAGATAAACTACAAACCTCAGTCCCTGCGGCTCTTGAGCTTGCTAACATTCCCTATACCGGTGCAGGCATGGAAGGTATGGTCATTGGTAACAACAGAAACTTAACAAAGAGACTGCTGCAATCTCACGACATTCCAACACCACCATTTCAATTTATTCGTCGTGTTGGTACACAAGTTGACCAAACCCTTGGGCTTCCTTTAATCGTTAAATTAAACGAAAGCGGTGGCAGTGTGGGAATAGACAACAAAGCCGTTAAGGAAACCTTTGAAGAAGCACAAGCTAAGGTTGATGAGATGATTTCAACATATAAAATTCCCGTTATTGTTGAGAAGTTTATTGATGGTCCTGAAATTACGGTTTGTGTTTTTGACGATGGACAAAAAAACCACGTCTTTATGGCGGAGAAAGTATTTCGGGTTATGGCTGATGGAAAACACTATTTTACCTCTCTTGAGTCGTATGAAGATGCAAAGGCCTATGCTTTTAAGCCAGTTGAGGAGCCACTTCAAAGTAAAATTGCAACGCTAGCTGTCAGAGCATTTAATGCCTTAAGCCACAAGGACTATGCCAAGTTTGATATCCGAGTTGACTCAGAGACGCAAGTTCCGTACTTTACTGATTCAAATCCTAATACTGCCTTTGGGCCAGACATGGGACTTCCATTTACAGAGGTTCTTGCCATGCATGGGATTAACTTTGATGATGTGCTTCTTAGTATGGTGAGTACCTATGCAAAAACAATCTAACTTCTTTCCTGAGTTAACTCGTGTCAGGCAATTAACCAATGCATATTGTGGGCCAGCTGTCCTTCAAATGCTTTTGTCTTTCTATAGTTTCTGGACAGCTCAAGGTCACATTATTGATGCCGCACAAGTTTCAAGAAGAATTGACGAACATGGAACAACGGTGCAAGACTTGGCACGTGCAATGACCATTTTGGCGCCTCATTTTTCTTTTTGGTACAAAGACCACTCCATTATTGATGACTTGCATGCCTTAGTTGAAAAGCATCACGTTCCTGTGGGAGTTGAGTGGCAAGGAATTTTTGGTGATGATTACAGTGTTGACTATGACGGACATTATAGTATCGTAACTCATGTAGATCTTGAGGAAGGGTCATTAATGATTGCCGACCCATATCCAGATTTTGCAGGACGAGATAGACGGTTTAGTATTGTTGAATTTAACAAGAGATGGTGGGACTTCAATGAAATTGAAGATCATCAAACAGGAAAAACAGAATCAGTTAGAGATGAGCGCATGATGTTTATCGTTACCGAGCCATCAGCCACCTTTCCACTAGAAATGGGAATGAGGATGTGGGATAGCGCGCTCACGAGATAATTTTTTTATGAAAGTTGCATATACATATAACGTGAGACGCAGTGCTCCTGAGATTGGCAAGGGATACCAGCCAGATCTTGAGTTTGATGACCCAGTGGTCATTGACACGATCGCTCGCGCAATTGAAAAACTTGGTCACACAGTTTTACGTGTCGAGGCAGATGACGAGGCATATCACAAACTAACTCACCACAAAGACGAAATTGATATTGTCTTTAACACCGCTGAAGGGGTAAGTGGAGACGCTCGTGAATCTCAAATTCCACTCTTTTGTGAAATGTTAGGTATTCCCTACAGCCACTCAAACCCAACCACACACGCAATTACACTAAACAAGCAATTCACCAAGCTTATTTTGGAGTCAGCAGGGGTTCCCGTTCCAAGCTCGGTTGTTATTCGTGCCGAGACTGACGATCTCCCGGCTAAAATTAACTTTCCTGTCATTGTGAAGCCAAACAACGAAGGGTCAAGCAAGGGGATACTCGACAAAAGTGTGGTTGAAAAAAGAGAAGACTTACCAGAGCGCATTAAAGAGATTTCAGAGAACTTTACAAAAGAGGTATTAATTGAAGAGTTCATTGATGGGCGAGAGTTTACTGTCGCAATTCTGGGAAACGAAAACCCTCGGGTACTACCAATCATTGAACAAAAGTTTGATTTTCTCCCCAAAGGAATGCACCACATTGCAAGTTTTGAATTAAAGTGGGTATATGAGGATGCTCTTAAAAACTTAGAGGAGGCCTATACCTGTCCTGCCAAGCTAACCAAAAGTGAGCAAAAGAAAATCGAGGACACCACAAAGAAAATCTTTGAAACCTTAAACTGTATCGACTGCTCGAGAGTCGACTACCGCATGAACAAAGATGGAAAGCTCTACTTTATCGAAATAAATTCTCTTCCAGGACTAAACCCAGATCCAAAGATTATTAGCTACTTTAGACTTGCAGCAAACGCTGACCATATGTCTTTTGATGACCTTATCAAGGAAATTTTAAATGCTGCCATCTCTCGGTATCCACATCTTTCTTAAACGACTGATCTAGATATCTGATTATAAGTTGCCACTTTTGATGTAGCTATTTCTTTCCTTGAATTGACTTGATATATATGGTTTGCAGCTCCTGTTTGTGATTTTTATCAAGGGAAAACAATTCAGACAACGCCTCATCTGAAAGGTCATGCAAGTTCTTGTCCATTTCAGAGACCTCAGGGTTAACAAGTAAGGCCATATTGTTAATTCCAGTTAGTTTCATTCCCTCTAGTGTCCTAACTCGAGAGAGCGCGACGTAGCCCATACCGGGTACAAATGACTTTGATAAGTCAATGACAGCTGCATCTAAACTCATTCCTTGGCTCTTGTGAATAGTAATCGCCCAAGCTAAGCGAAGCGGAACCTGGCGCACTTCAGCTTTCACCACTCCTTCATCTTCAACTGCCCACCCTTCAGGTTTGGCTTCAATCTCACGTCCATCAAGAGTTTTAACAATCGGGTAGTGGTTTTCTACACCAAAATCAACAACTTCACCTAAAGTTCCATTTACATACCCCTTGTCATAGTTGTTTTTTACAAACATAACAATGGCCCCCTTTTTAAGGCTTAACTCTTGAGGCGCGAGACATGCCTTCTTTATCACGTCCACCAGTTCCTTCTTTCCAGTTCCACTCATACGAAAAACGTATGAGTGATCATCAATATGGGCAAGCTCTGTCGCGTTAATTGCGTCAACATCAATGTTATGTGTAAACAGTTTTGTTGGTACCTCCATATTGTCTATGTCTTTATTAAGTCGGCTGTTTAATAAATCAATTGTGTCATCAGTTACTCTTGAATTACGAATATC
>CAYQUL010000007.1:24224-24594 GCA_964420735.1 uncultured Gammaproteobacteria bacterium | reverse complement strand
TAGTTCGTCTAACGCCGTCCTTTCATCACCGCTGAGGTCATTATCGGCTTGCAGCACTCCGTATTTTTCCTTTAACATAATCTCTAGTAGAATTATCCACACCTTCTGCTGCAATAAGTGCAATGTACTCCCAATATGTCTCACCTAGGTCAAGTGCTATCCGTCCCGTACTTTCAGAGCGAAGTGGTCGAATAATTCTATATCGTTTCGACCTGTAGTAGGGTATCTTCCCTTGATCTTTCCTTCCCTTGTTTAGCTTTTCAAATTCTGCCCCCATATGAGCATCAGGTTTCGCTAGAGCTGCTTCATCATATATTCGTGCGTAAATCTGGCTTGATGTTTTCGTCTGTGGAAATATAACCATCGTTCC
>CAYQUL010000007.1:23884-24214 GCA_964420735.1 uncultured Gammaproteobacteria bacterium | reverse complement strand
ATGTTTAGAGTGTTTCCCCAGTTCTTAGCATTACCAATCGGGATGAGGACTATGATCTAGTAGCTCCGCGTTCAGACCTATAGGTGTTTCTCGCAGTATGTTACCTTATCCCAAAAGTGGACTTGTTTTCTATGCATATCGAAATAGCAGGGTTACAGCCATTGTTGCGAGTGCCAATATAGCAATACACATGTCTAAAAAGCTATCTAAAGATTGGCCCAGAATAAACCACATATTGTGCTGTGAAGGCGTTGATTGTGCAATGGGAGAGAACTACATTAAGGGCAATAGATAATCGTCAATAAGTCGGCCCACTAAATAAATTACTAG
>CAYQUL010000007.1:0-23874 GCA_964420735.1 uncultured Gammaproteobacteria bacterium | reverse complement strand
GAATTGCGATGAATACAGGGTAATTGATAACAAACGATTGTGAAAGGCCTATATGGGTAGTAAATATGATACAATATTGTATTGCTATGTAGTGTGGGGTGGAGGCTAAGATGCGTTTAAGTTTAGCTGATGTGGCCTTTGCCATATGGTTTAGTATTCTGATGCTAATTTGGGTAGTTCACTTATACCGAGAATCGAGACATAAACGACATTAGCGAGTTCATTTCCCGTTGAACACCCTAGGAAAATACCCAATTCCTAGGGTAATTTCTATCTTAAGACTAAGGTATAAAGTTACTATATTTGGAAATCATAACAATCAATAGAGGTGTCACATGCCCACAAACGATAGATCATTGGATACGAAAGATGATGATTGGCTAACGATGTTTTGTGAGGAAGCGTGGAGGCAATATGTCCATGAGAATGAGTTAGCTCAAACTTGAAACGCATTTTTCTTAAGAATCGTGACAGCACTACTTGGTATTTTATCTGGTATTGTCGCAATACTTATTGGTGCAATGAATACTCCGCAAATCTCAGCGTTTTTGCCAACTTTGGCTCTTGGACTTATCAGCCTCATTTTAGGTGGAATCGGATATGTTATTGCTGATAATTGGATGGTAGCAAATAAAGCTGGAAGAGCATATCTAAATATGCGTTGGGCAACTATACGTGCAATTGAATACATTGCGAACCAAAATGAATTTAGCGTAGGTTCATTTCAACAAAATTGGAGTGCAAAATCTGATGAAAAAACCAGTAGTACTGAGGGAAGTGGCGATGAAATAAATCCATTGAAGTAACTAATCTTTCCCTGGAAAAGATCAAATTTTGTAGAAAGCCTCACTTAATACAATCTTTTCTTTGCTAGATCATTTTTATTTGTGTAGCTCCTAGGTTATAATCCCCTCATGACACTCGAAGAAATTAGGTCAAGATACATTTCATTTTTCAAAAATCGTGGGCACACAGAAATTGGAGCAGCACCACTTGTTTTGGAAAACGACGCTACAACTCTTTTCACTTCATCTGGAATGCAACCTCTGGTCCCATTTTTAATGGGAGAGACTCACCCAACCGGTTCAACACGTCTTGTCGACTCACAGCCATCAATTCGTGTGCAAGACATTGAGGAAGTTGGAGACAACCGCCACACTACCTTTTTTGAAATGCTTGGCAACTGGAGTTTGGGTGACTACTTTAAAGCAGAACAGCTCCCTTGGATTTATGAATTTTTAACAAACAGTGAAGAAGGGCTGGGACTTGATCCCCAAAAGCTATTTGTAACGGTTTTTGAAGGAAATGACGAGGTTCCAAAGGACACTGAATCAATTGCCATCTGGAAAGACATCTTTAGAACTGACAAGGATGCGGTGCCTGGTGTTGAGGGATTAGTTGATGGCGTGAAAATATATATGTACCCTGCTAAAAAGAACTGGTGGAGCAGGAGTGGCACACCTGAGCAAATGCCAGTTGGTGAAATAGGTGGCCCAGACTCAGAAATTTTTTATGATTTTGGTGCAAACCTTGCGGCACACGAAAACTCTTCACTTAAAAACGAGCCATGTCATCCAAATTGTGATTGTGGACGTTTTATGGAAATTGGAAATTCAGTTTTTATTCAATACAAAAAAAACAGTGCAGGAAAACTTGAAGAATTACCACAAAAAAATGTTGACTTTGGAGGTGGGCTTGAACGTCTTGCTGCCGCAACGAATAACAATCCCGACGTTTTTTCGGCGGACGTGTTTCAAAAAAGCGTAGAAGCAGTTGAGGATAAACTTGGAAAAAAATATCTTGAAGACAGCCGCGCAATTCGAGTTATTGCGGACCACCTTCGTGCATCGGTCTTTTTAATTGCAGGTGGAGTGACTCCATCAAACAAGGCACAAGGCTATATTTTGCGACGACTTTTGCGAAGGGCTTTGGTCAAGGCCAAACAGCTTGGTGGCAGTTTGTCAGAAAGTGATATGTTCTCAAGGGTTATAGAAAGTTATGTTAACTCATATAAAAATGTTTATTTTGATAAAACAAGTACTGCTGAAATTAACGCAATTGTCGAGTCAGAAATCGAAAAGTTTGCCAAAACCCTGGAAAAGGGGTTAAAGGAAGTGGAAAAAATCAAGGAAATAGATGGAAACGTTGCTTTTGATTTATACCAAACATACGGTTTTCCGTTGGAGTTATCAATTGAAATTTTTCAAGAAAAAGGACAGCACATTGATAATGATCAATTTAAGCAAGCGTTTGAAGAGCATCAAACTAAATCTCGAACTGCCTCAGCTGGAGTATTTAAGGGTGGGCTTATGGACCACTCCGTTGAAACAACAAGACTTCACACCGCAACACACTTACTACATGCGGCACTTCGAAAAGTTCTAGGGGAACATGTGGGGCAAAAGGGAAGCAACATCACACATGAGCGGCTTCGTTTTGACTTTACTAACCCTGAAAAAGTTACACCTGAGCAAGTTGCGCAGGTTCAAGCACTAGTGAATGAACAAGTAGACAAAGATTTGCCAGTGAGCTTTACGATGATGAGCTTGGAAGACGCAAAAGCTGCCGGTGCACTTGCCTTCTTCACCCAAAAATATGAAGAACAGGTGAAAGTCTATACCGTGGGAGACCCCAATGGCGCTTTCTTTTCAAAGGAAGTATGTGGTGGACCACATGTTTCTCGCTTGGCTGAGGTTGGCCATGTTACAATTACGAAGGAAGAGGCTGCAGGTGCCGGTATACGCCGCATCTATGCAACCGTTTCTTGATGTTTTCTACTCTTGCCCATGGCTCAACAATCTGAATATTTCTGGACGATCATTATCGAAAAAGGTGCAACCGCTGCCGCGATTTGGACCCGTGAAGGCGAAGAAACGAAAGTCTTGTCGATCGGCCAGCCTATCGCAACGGATGGTGACGACTTAACGACCTCAATTGATGCAGCATTAACCTCAGCTGTAGGCGAGCTTGACCTGGACCCTCTTCCGGAACCCTCAAAAACTGTTTTTGGTCTTCCTCCTACATGGATTGAAGATGGCAAAATTAGTAGTCAGTATTTAGGGCTTATTAAAGAAGTCTCAGAGAAGCTTTCGTTAACTCCAATTGGGTTTGTAATTTTGCCTGAGGCCTTGGCTCATGAAATGAAACACGCAGATGGGTCTCCGATGACCGGTGCGTTTTTAGGGATTGATAAACAAAATCTTGATGTAACTCTTTTTAGGCTCGGTAACCCGGCTGGTACCGTAAGTGTCGCGCGAAGTGTTCATTTATTTGAAGATGTGTTGGAAGGACTTGCTCGATTTAAATCACACAATGAACCGATGCCAACACGTATCATTTTATACGGTGCTCATGAGGGAGAATTAATTGAAGCTCGTGACACCTTGTCGCTCGCAGAATGGAACAAAAATGAATTTGATATAACCTTTCTTCATACTCCACAAATTTCAATTGCTGACACTACAAAGAAGTGCATCGCGGTGTCTTACTCCGCTTCAACTGAATTGGGCGATGTAAAAATGCTCATTATTCCAGACCAAGATGAACCTGAAATTGATGAAGACACGGAAGATGATAATGATGAACTCACAAACCTCGGATTTGTCAGTGAACAAGACATTGAAAACATTACAGCAGTCAGTGACGAAGAAGGACACTCGGTTACTCAAAATGAGTCGCATGTTGTACAGTCACATCGAAATCCTGTTCAGAAAGGTGTTGGTAAACTTACCCATCTTTTTGCGGGTATCGGCAATAAGCTTCCCTTTAGACACGAGGGTTCCACACATCACCCAATTCATATTCACAAACCTGAAGCTCGTCATGTTCCTCATATGCGGCGCCTCATAGGCGGGAATAAAAAGATTTCACTAATTGCTATTGTTCCGGTTCTTATTCTTATCGTATTGGTTGCTCTATGGGTTTTTATTCCAAGGGCTGAAGTGTTAGTTTATGTTGCGCCACGAAATTTGACTGATTCGCTTACCTTAACATTTGATTCGACCATAACTGAGGTTAAGGAAGATGAAAACAAAATCCCTACTAGAACCTTAACTCAAACAGTATCAGGTGAAAAAACACAGGCCGCCTCTGGCACAAAGACAGTGGGAGATCGGTCCAAAGGAACCGTCACGATTCGAAACGGTACCTCCTTACCGGTCAAACTTTCATCAGGGGCTGTTTTGGCTACAAATAAAGATTTGAAGTTTACACTTGATCAGTCTGCTTCCGTCTCAGCTGCAACTTCACCAACGACACCCGGAACACAGACGGTAAATGTAACCGCTTCAAGCATTGGTGCTGATTCGAACCTTGCCTCAGGGGAGGCATTAAAGGTTTCAAACTATCCAACGAGTGAAGTTGATGCAGTTGTTGAAGCAGCACTCTCTGGTGGAAGTAGTCGGGAAGTCAGTGCAGTTTCAAAAAGTGACATTGATAGTCTTACGTCAGCTGTCACTGAATCAGTGACACAGGATGCAAAAACTTCACTGATGGCGCAGCTTACTGGAAACGAGATATTTATTGATAGTTCACTTACATCACAGATTGCTAAAAAAACGTCGAGTGCGAAGGTTGGGGATGAGTCCCAAAACATCACCATGTCACTTGAAGTAACAGCCACGGGACTTGCAGTCTCTAGAGACAACCTGCAAAAACTTTCTGCAAATCTGCTCTCTGGACAGGTACCATCAGGTTTTACGCTCCGTCCTGAACAAATTGAAGTTCGAATCGAAAACATTAGCGCGCAAGGAAGTGTTTATACTGCGCGTGGGACGGCAACGGCAAACCTTTTGCCTGATACTAACCCCGATGAAATCATAAATAAAATTGCAGGAAAGCGCACCGGTGTAATTACTGATGCACTTAAAACCGTCCCGGGCTTTGTGAAAGCTGAAGTAACTACAACTCCAGTTCTTCCAACCTTTTTGAAACTTGTTCCATTTATTAAAAACCACATATCTGTTGAAGTTGTCTCTGCTCGATAACAGGTTTATGAAAAACAAATTTGCCATTCGCTCTGTTGCTATTCTTTCTGCCGCAATTGGTGTGACTCTTCTCTTAGCTGTTTGTTTCCCCCTTCTTACATACCAATTTTCAAATGCCCGATTCACAAAATTTTTGTCACCTGTGCCTGAGAAACAAGTTGACTATACCAACGCGACAAACTGGTTTCCATCAAATAACACTGAGACTGATGCTGTCAGTAATGTTCGGTACTACACTATTTCAGTTCCAAGATTGGGTATTAAAGACGCAACTGTATCAATGGGAGGAGAGGATTTGTCAGAATTTTTAATCCAATATCCTGGAACCGCCCAACCAGGAAAGCGAGGTAACACTGTCGTCTTTGGTCACTCAGTATTGCCACAGTTTTTTAACCCGACAGATTACCTAACGGTTTTTTCTACTCTGCCGACACTTCACAAAGGAGACGTTGTAAATGTCGACTATGATGGGGTTTCTTATTCTTACAAAATTTACGATATGTTTGAAGTGCTGCCAACAAACCTTGATGTTCTGTCTCAGGATACTGCCGGTAGTACAATTTCACTTATCACCTGTGTTCCCCCAGGGGACCCAAGACGGCCCAAACGGCTTATTGTCAAAGCTGGACTTATTCCCCCTTCAGAGGCTACACTATCAGCCAGATGAACATTTTGTGTGTCGATTACGGTCAAAAAAAAGTAGGCCTTGCCTTTGCGTCAGGTCCTTTAGCTGACCCCTATCTTGTGATTCGTTATCAAGAACTAGAAGAATTGGTTGAAAAAATAAAACAGATTGTTAAAAAAGAAACGATCACGCAGTTTGTTGTTGGTGTCTCTGAACGAGATATTGCACAAGAGTCTAAGAATTTTGGTAACCTTTTAAGCCAAAAAACAAATATCCCAGTTGACTATATTGACGAGACACTAACAAGCTTTGATGCACGAGAACGAGCCATTGCGGCTGGAATTGGTCAAAAAAAACGACATCAAAATGAAGACGCTTATGCGGCTGCAATCATGCTTCAAACATATTTAGATACTCGCTAAGGGCTTGTTGTCTGGTATAATTAAGTTATGTTTAAAACTGCAATAGCTCCTATTCAGGCTTGGCTTATGAGTCAAGGTCGCTGTGTTGGCTGCGGTAAGTATCTCTCTTCAATGAAAACGCTGAAACATCGATTGGGAGAAAAAGTTACTTGCACTTGCGGACGTATGTATATTAAAAAGGGTGGCCACTACAGACGTGCCTTGCTTTCTGAACTGAAATAACGTTCGTTTCTTCATTTGAGTCAGTCACTTGTTATCCATATAATATGAAAGGTAAATAAGTACATAATTTGGAGGTGCGTTCGTGGAAGATTTGCGAGCTATTGAGAAGCAGAACCGCATAGTTATTGCTCGAAGCTTACGGAAAACGATAAGAGAGGCTTTATCAGGAACAAAAAAGCCATTTGTCGTGGCTGATTGCACTGAGTCAGTCATTACTCAGTTTTTTCAAGAAGTACCGAGTAACTACGAGCAGATTCTTAGCTGCGCTGTAGCAGACATCGTTATTGAGTTGAGTACCCTTTTGCGGCAGTGTGGTGATGACGTGTCAATTCACGCCAGAATAAAGAAAAGGCGGTCTGTAACAATAACAGTACAATTCAGATAATCCCCTTACACACCTTTTTCCAAAGTTTTACCGTTTCTGTTCTTGTCTTAGGCATGGGCATCCAATGTGGGTGCCCTACTTTTTTGTTTTGAAAATAACTTTTTCCTCAGTGTTGCGTTTTATTTGTTACAATAGAGGGTATGTCAAAACCTATCCGCATTCTCATAATTTTTATAGGAGTTGTTTTAGTTGTACTTTCTGTTGCTTCTCTCTCTGCTTATTTTTGGTGGAAAACTCAAACCGCAGCTCCAGGGCTCTCGGACGTAGAAAAATCTGTAATTATCACCAAGGGAAGTAGTGGAGAAACGATAGGCAGAAAACTGCATGAAGCTGGAGTGATTAAAAACGAATTAGCCTTTAAAATTTACCTTCGTATTAACAATCTTTCCGGAAAGCTTCCTGTAGGTGAATTTGATATTGCTCAGAATTTGACTGTTGAAGAAGTTATTGCTGTCATTCAGAAAGGTCCACAGCAAGTATGGATAACTATTCCTGAAGGTATCCGTCGTGAGCAAGTTCCGTCTCGTTTTGTTTCAGGACTTGGGTTAACTGGGGCTGCAGCTGATACGTTTTTTGATTCATTCCTTGCGCTTACTGAAAAAGAAGAAGGATATTTGTATCCTGATACTTATTTAGTCCCTAAAGAAATTACAGCACAAGGTGTTGTAACAATGCTTAAGAATGAATTTCAAAAAAACTATATAGCTATTGTTAAGCAAACCCCAATAGAGATGACCGACAACGAAATTGTTACGTTAGCTTCCCTTATCGAGCGTGAAACATTAAAAGGAGAAGAGCGACCTATGGTCTCAGGAATTCTGTATAACAGGTTGCAGCTGGGAATGCCGCTGCAAGTTGATGCCACAGTTCAGTACACCTTGGCAAACATGAGGTGTCGGAACCTAAAGTCTTGTGAGGACTGGTGGCCAACGGTCCTTCGAGGTGACTACACTATCGTGGCACCATTTAACACATATAAAATTTCTGGTCTTCCACCACACGCAATTGCGAGCCCAAGTAAAACGGCCCTTGAAGCGGCTGCAACTCCTAAGACAAATGACTATATTTATTATTTGCATGACAAAGGTGGCACCATTCACTATGCAAGAACACTTGAGGAGCACAATACAAATATTGCGAAATACATAAACTAATAGGTATATATGTGCAGTAACTAAGGTCACAGCTTGACAGTGAAAGTTTATTTCACGTATACATAGATATAGATGAAAAATTACCGTGAAGGATTTGCCCAGTATGTTGCCATTGCGGTTGTTGGGGTTTTAGCGGCAGGTGCTGTTCTTTTTTCTTCAAGTTTTGGTCAAAACAAAGCCGACAAGGTAAGTGGAGCAGTGTTGTCTGAAGTAACTAGTGAGTTTCCTGTTTCATTAAGTACAGGTATTGCCAATCAGGATGGTACAACAATGACTATTGGTGCACAAAGGGCCTGGATTGGTACCGCACAAAGCACCACACAGTCGTACATGGGTATGGTCTTTGCTGGAGGGAGTGTTCCCGCCGGTTCGCAAATTAAGTCAGCTACCATTGATCTCACAGCTGTAGGCGCGTGGATTTCTGTTTCCACAACCTTTTTTGGTGACACCTCTAGCTCTTCAGAGTTTTCTTCTGCAAAAAAGCTCTCAACCCTTCCTTTAACTACTGCCTCTAAAAAATATTCTGATAATGTGAAATGGGCTGCCGAAAGTATTCAGTCTTATGATGTAACTGATGTAATAAAAGAACTTATGCAGTCTGCAACTAGTTCTAAAAATTCATTTACGGTAATAGCAAAAGGTAGCGGTACGGCTTATGGGAGAAAAGAATTTTATGGTAACCCTTCTACAGGAAAGGCTCCGCGCCTAAGAATTGTATATGTAACTGGATCTGCAACACCTACCATTACGTCAACACCTACCACTACCCCCACCCCAACCCCTACTGCTAGGCCAACAGTAACTGCAAGCGCTACGCCACGAATCACGTCTACACCTAGTGCAATGCCTACCATGTCAATGACCCCAGCTCCTACAGCACCAACCGGGTCAAACGGTACCATCTATGGTGTCGTCTCCGCAGATATCCTCGGTACCTGTTCAGCTGCCCTTCACGATAAGTACGTAACAACTGGACCTGATGGCAGAACATATCGAACATGGCATCCACAGAAAGAATCAAGTGGTTGCACATATGCGCATGAACATGGAGACAACCCTGCTACAAGTAATATTTTTAGAGGAGCTGTTCCATTCGATTATGTGCCCGCACAAATTGGGATGGATGAGCCTCACGCAGGATTTAAGTGTTTTGTTCATAACAAAGGAAGCCGAAACGATGAAGGTGGTGTCGCTTTACACGACTCATACTACTGTTTCCACATGGGAACTGGTGGAGCTGCCCGCTTTACGACACGATTCCATTCACTTGACTTCCATATTGTGACAGCAAACGGTGGACGAATGGATGTGGCAGCAATGGCAGACACCGGAAACGTTGGTACTATTTGTAGTAGTCCACGACAGGGTCGCACTGTGATGGGACTTGGTTGCAAGGTTGATTCAGCTTATGAAATTTGGGAAAACACCTTACGTATTTCTAACAAAGGAAATACGGTTGCAAATGCCACAACATCTACGGCTGTCTTTGACTCAATAACAGTTATGGACCCAGCTGACCTTACAAAAGCGATTAATACATGGGACCCACTCGCTTATTCACAAATATTCAAATTTAACGATTCCCGAACAGGAGCTCGCGGTTGTGACCGCGAAGCTTATACCGGACCAGTTATGTGGTACAACTCAGGTGGAGCTCAAACCTATTACACGAATGTCTATGGAGAAGTTGTAAATAATGGTCCAATTAAGCAATATGTTTCTAATATCGACACAAGGAGTGCTGGTACTTTAACCCAATATGGAGGACTAATTATGGCTTACAAAGGTGGAAGTGACCCACAGGTGCAATTTAAATTGAGAAAGTCAGCTTGTGCACCTGGTCTTGGTGTGAAAAACTAAAAAAAGTATATGAATACTACCTGCCTAAAAAGAAATGAAGGAAACACGGTTTTAGTTGTTCTAGTTGCTGCTGTTTTGGTGGTTGGTGTTGCCTTTGTAGCAAGTGGAAAGCTTCCTTCATTTGGATCAAATATTGCCACCTCAGAGCCTAGGATTAACCCAGAGCCCACGAGCGCCTACCAAATTGAAGTACTGGAGGTAAGCCCTGGTAAAACGCTCTCTGTTGAGTCTGTTGCACTTGCTGATAGTGCAATGGTCGTGGTCTTACGAGACGACAAGTCAAACAAGACGATTATTGGAAAGTCATCGCTACTTGAAGCAGGGAAACACGATAAGGTATCGGTTGCTCTCAACAGTTCAATTGTGGATGGTGATGTCATTTATATTCGACTGATGGGTAAAAATGGAAAATACATCGAAAACGATCAAAAAATTACCGTTGAAGTTACTAAGAATGTGGGAATGATGGTGTCCCATTATGCAAACGAATATTAGGCTTCTTTTTTGATTTGATTCTTACCTGTTGCAAGGAGAATGTCCCTGTGAGAGAATACCACTATCCGCGAGCAGAAAACTGTTTCTACTTTAGTTTTCTAATTCCCTTGTTGACAGCACGTGGTATACCTGTATAATCGCCCTTAGGCTTACTTGACAAAGAGGCCTTTTCTGGGCTTTAAAAAAACATAACCTCATGGTAAAACAAAAAAGACAACTCTTTTCCAAAGCAGAAAAAAACCTACCAAAACTTGATTTGTCTCTCGTCCAACGTGAAAGTTGGCAATGGTTTTTGTCAGAAGGAATCGCCGAAGAAATTGCTCAGATTTCCCCTATCGACGATTTTACTGGTAAAAATTGGCAGTTACTCCTTGGAAACCACACACTAGAAGCTCCTACAATCACTCCTAAATATGCACAAGAAAAAGGTTTAACCTTTGCTGCTCCTTTTAAGTTGATGGCAACGCTTATTAACAAAAAGACCGGTGAAGCAGTTGAGCAGGAAGTATTTATGGGGAATATTCCACAGATGACCAATCGTGGAACTTTTGTCATTAACGGAATTGAACGTGCTGTTATTAATCAACTGGTACGAGCGCCTGGAATTTATTTTGCAGGAGAAGTTGATCGTGCGTCAGGTCGTAAATTAAACTTTGCTGAGGTTCGACCTCTCCATGGTTCATGGCTTGAGTTTGAAGTCAGTAAGAGTGATGTTTTGTCTGCTCGAATTGACAAAAAACGAAAAGTTGTTGCCACCGTTCTTCTTCGCGCAATGGGTATTGAAACAGATAGAGAGATTGAAGCTTTGTTTGCCGATGTGGATAAGAACAAAGAACACCGATACATAAAGAAGACTTTAGAGAAGGACTCAACAAAAACTCGAGAAGAAGCATTGCTTGAAATTTATCGAAAATTGCGACCAGGGGAGCCAGCAATTATTGATAATGCTGAAAGTTTGTTTGCCGCACTTTTCTTGGACGGACGACGTTATAGTCTTGGTAAAGTTGGCCGCTACAAGATTAACAAAAGACTTAAATTAAATGTTCCAAACACTCAAGAAAACTGGGTACTCACTAAAGAAGATATAGTTTCAACTATTGGCTACTTAATTGGGCTTCAAAATGGAGAAGGAAGACAGGATGAAATTGATCATCTTTCAAACCGAAGACTTCGACGCGTTGGAGAACTTGTTGGAACACACGCTTTCCGTGCAGGACTTCTAAAGCTTGAACGAAGTGTCAAAGAAAAGATGAGTTTGATTGCCTCAGAAGACAAGCCACTACCTCAAAACCTTATTAATGCTCGACCATTGATTGCCTCCATTAATGAGTTTTTCCGATCAAACCAGTTATCAACAATTTTAGACAATACCAATCCCCTTTCTGAAATTGATAACCTTCGACGTGTCTCGGTTCTCGGGCCGGGCGGAATTAACCGTGAACGCGCAAGTTTCTCAATCCGCGATATTAATGCGTCTCAATATGGACGTATTGACCCAGTCAGATCCCCTGAAGGACCAAACATTGGATTGGTTACCTACCTTGCTCTTTATGCAAAGGTAAATGAGTTTGGTTTTATTGAAACACCATACAGAAAAGTAGAAAAGGCTGAGGTTAAAGGCCAAACGATGGCTAAAGTTACTGAGGAACTTGTATATTTGACCTCAGACGAAGAAGAAGATTTACACATCACCCACAGTGGAGTGACGATTAACGATGAGGGCTTCATTACTGACGACCGTGTACCATTCCGTTTCCGAGGTTCATTTAGTGAAGGTGCAAGTGCTTTGGTTGATTACATCGATATGACACCTCGCCAGGTTTTTGGAGCTTCAGCTTCACTCATTCCTTTCTTGGCTCATGACGAAGGAAATCGTGCACTGATGGGAAGCAATATGCAATGTCAGGCTGTTCCTTTGATTGCTCCACAATCGCCGGTTGTTGGAACTGGAATGGAAGCTGAAATCGCTCAAGCAATGAACCAAGTTATCCGTGCTGACTTCAATGGAACGGTTGAATATGCCGATGCTGATCGAATTGAGATTGTACTTGATACTCCAACTAAAGTTGCACCAGACAGATCTGAAGTTGAACTTTCAGTTGATGGAAAGCGAGCAACATATCACACTATTAAGTTTATGCGAACCTCACAGTCAACTGCATATAACCAGAAGGTGCGAGTTTTAAGTGGCGACAAGGTTAAAGTTGGTGATTTATTGGCCGATGGTGCTTCAGCCGATCAAGGTGACTTAGCTCTTGGGACAAACCTAACCGTTGCTTACGCATCATTTGAAGGATATGGTTTTGAAGATGCACTCTTAGTTTCAGATCGTTTGATGAAAGATGATCTTTTAACTTCAGTTCACATTAAAGAATACTTAGCTGATGTTGTTGAAACAAAGCTTGGGCCTGAGGAGCTTACTCGAGACATTCCAAATGTATCTGAAGCGGAACTGGCAAACTTGGCTGAAGACGGAGTAGTCGTCTTGGGCGCAAAGGTGGGGCCAAATGATATCTTGGTTGGAAAGATTGCTCCGAAGGGCGAAACTGAGTTAACCTCAGAAGAGCGCCTTCTTCGAGCCATTTTCGGAGAGAAAGCTCGTGAAGTTCGAGACACGTCCCTTCGAGTACCACACGGTGAAGAAGGAATTGTGGTTGACGTTACCGTTTTGGACAAAGATCATGGTGACGAACTCGGGCCGGGTGTTATGAAGAGTGTAGTTGTTAAAGTTGCACAACTTCGTAAAGTTATGGTTGGGGATAAGCTTGCTGGTCGACATGGTAACAAGGGTGTTATCGCACGTGTTATGCCAGGAGCAGATATGCCATATTTGGCAGATGGAACTCCAGTAGATATTGTTATTTCTCCTTTGTCAGTTTTGGCTCGTATGAACTTGGGTCAACTTTTGGAGGCTCATTTAGGTTGGGCACTACAAACACAAGGCGTTAAGGGGTCCCTCCCTGTTTTTGACAACATTAGCGAGTCCGTTGTGTTTGACGAATTAAAGAAAGCTGGACTTCCTGCAACAGGCAAAGCAAGACTTTATGATGGTCGAACAGGTGATCCCTTTGCAGAGGATACAGTTGTTGGAGTTGGATACATCTTGAAGTTGAAGCACATGATTGAAGACAAAACTCATGCTCGTTCAACTGGTCCATACTCTCTTGTCACTCAACAGCCACTTGGAGGAAAAGCACAAATGGGAGGTCAAAGATTGGGAGAAATGGAGGTCTGGGGACTTGAAGCTCACAGAGCAGCCCATACTTTGCAAGAAATGTTGACCATTAAATCAGATGACATCGTTGGTCGAGCACAAGCCTTTGGTGCAATAGTTAAGGGTGAACCAATTCCGGAAGCAAAGGTACCAGAGTCATTTAAAGTCTTAATTCGAGAACTTAATTCTCTAGGACTAGCCATTAACATTGAAGGTGTTTCACACAAAACACTCCTTGAGCCAATGCCTGAGGACGGTATTCGGGTTTCAACAAAGACTGTTGGGGACCCATTGGCCGCAATTAATGATTTGTCAGAGTTTACAGCGTTAAACATTAAGCTTGCTTCTTCAGAAGAAATTCGAGCTTGGAGTCGTGGGGAGATTACCAAACCTGAAACCATTAACTACCGTACATTTAAACCTGAAAAGGATGGCTTATTTGATGAGCGAATCTTTGGACCAACTAAGGACTGGGAATGTTATTGTGGAAAATACAAAAGAATTCGATATAAGGGTGTCGTTTGTGACAAATGTGGAGTTGAAGTAACTGAGGCTCGAGTTCGACGAGAACGAATGGGGCACATTACTTTGGCTGCTCCTGTTGTTCATGTTTGGTTCTTTAAAGGCGCTCCTTCAAAGATTTCTCTAGTTTTGGACTTGGCTCCACGAGCTATTGAACAGGTTGTCTACTTTGCTCGATACCTAGTCATGAGTGTTGATGAGGACGGACGAACCAATGCATTGAAGATTTTGGAAAGAATGCGCGAAGAGAAAACCTCCGAGATTAAAGAAATCTACGGGGAGAAGAAACAACTAGTACGAGACGATGGAGACGTACGAGCAAAGAAAGCAGAAGAGAAGATTAAAGCAGCTGAACAGTTGTCCTTGGCGATGAGCGAAGTTGAGCTTGAAACACGAAAACGTGAAGCTTCTTTGGCCGAAGAGGAAAAGATTACTCTTGAGCGAACAGAAGAATTATTTGCCCGACTTGTATCTTTAGTAAAAGACGTTAAGAAACTTTCATTCTTGTCAGAAGATGAGTACGACAAGTTGTCAGTCTACGATGTGGCCGACTTTGTAACTGTCAAAATGGGAGCAGATGCCATCTTTGAAGCGCTTAAGGGACTTGATCTTGAAGGACTTTCAAAGAGCCTTCGAGAAGAAGTGCAGTCAGCAAAGACAAAGAGCACCAGGTATATCAAATTGACCCGACGACTGAAATTAATTGATGGCTTAAGAATCGGTAAAGTTGAACCTACATCAATGGTCTTGTCAGTGCTTCCCGTATTACCACCAGATTTGCGACCAATGGTGCAACTTTCTGGAGGACGTTTTGCTACAAGTGACTTGAATGATCTTTATCGAAGAGTCATCAACCGCAATAACCGTTTGAAGCACTTGATGAGTTTAGGCTCACCAGAAATTATCTTAAGAAATGAAAAACGCATGTTGCAAGAAGCGGTAGACTCGTTAATTGATGCGTCACAGAGAAAAGCAACTCGACGTGGACGTGGAAAGCAACCACTCAGATCCCTTTCAGACATGCTTAAAGGTAAGCAAGGTCGATTCCGCCAAAACTTGTTGGGTAAGCGTGTTGACTACTCAGGGCGTTCAGTCATCGTTGTTGGTCCGGAACTTAAATTGCACCAATGTGGACTTCCAAAGGAAATGGCTTTGGAAATTGCAAAACCATTCGTATTGCGAGAAATGATTGTTCGAGGAATTGCGCCTAATGTTAAGAGCGCAAAGAATCTGTTGGAGCGACGACCAGCTGAAGTCTTTGATATCTTGGAAGAAATTACCAAGAACCACCCAGTCATCTTGAATCGTGCACCAACACTGCACAAACTCGGAATTCAAGCTTTCTATCCAGTTCTAATTGAAGGAAACGCAATCCGATTGCATCCAGCAGTCTGTAAAGGATTTAACGCTGATTTTGATGGAGATCAAATGGCTGTTCATTTGCCACTCTCTGAGCAATCAATCGCTGAAGTTAAAGAACGTATGCTTGCAGACCGCAACTTGTTAAAGCCAGCTGATGGCTCCCCTACAACTGCACCTTCCTCAAAGGAAATTGCACTTGGAGTCTATTACCTAACAGCTCTAGACACGAGGTTGCCAGAGTTAGACACAGTATTCACTGACTTTGCAGAAGCAATTACTGGGTACCAAGCTGGAAAGGTTAACTTAAAGCAAGCAATTACCGTGCATCACAATGGAGCGATGCTTGTAACCACCGTTGGTCGAATTCTCTTTAACGAGGTTTTGCCTGAAATCTTTGGATTTGTAAACGAGAATATGAGTTCTGGATTAATCCAGGATTTAATCACTCAAGGATTTTCTAAGTGCACTCATGAGGAAGTAGTTGGGATGATCGATGACATTAAAGATCTTGGCTTTATGGGAGGCACCTACTCAGGACTCTCATTCGGTATCGCTGACGCAGTGATTCACCCGCAAAAAGACGAAATTATTGATGCAGCAAACGCTAAGGTATCTGAAATTGAGGGTAACTTCTCAATGGGACTTATTACAAAGGAAGAGAAGAAGCGTTTGGCCGAGCAGGTTTGGATCGAGACAACTGAGGAAATTGCAGACAAAACTTGGGATTTGGTTGATCCAAACAGCTCAATTAGAATCGTTATTGATGCAAAAGTTGGTCGAACTTCTCGAGAACAGATTAAGCAATTGGCAGGTATGCGAGGACTTGTTGTTGACCCAATGGGTAAAATCGTTGAACTTCCAATTAAGAGTAACTTCCGTGAAGGACTTTCAGTATTCGAGTACGTAACTAGTTCACGAGGAAGTCGAAAGGGACTAACAGATACTGCTTTGAAAACTGCAGATGCAGGATACTTAACACGACGGCTTGTTGACGTTGCTCATGATGTCATTGTTCGACGCGAAGACTGTGGTGCCACAGAAGGATTGGTTATTCATCGAGAATTTAGGCCTCAGGCATTCACTCGCCGAATTATTGGACGATTTGCCTTGAAGGACGTTATTGCAGAAGACGGTCGAAAGATTGTTGGTGCAAATGAAATTATTGATGAGGATGTTATTAAAGCAATTGACGCAGCCGGCATTAACACCGTGCATGTCCGATCAGCACTTGCCTGTCAGGCTCGATATGGAATTTGTATAAAGTGTTATGGATGGGACTTGTCAAACAAGAAGCCAGTTGAGATGGGTACACCAGTTGGAGTTATCACAGCTCAGTCAATCGGTGAGCCTGGAACACAGTTGACCATGCGTACCAAGCATAGTGGAGGAGTTGTCGGAGTAGATGTTACACAAGGATTACCTCGTGTTGAGGAACTCTTTGAAGCCAGACTACCTAAGAGTTTGGCGCCACTAACAGACATTTCAGGGAAGGTTGCAGTTGTCGAAGGAGAAGATGGTTGGACAGTCACCGTAACTGCAGTTAACGTTAAGCCTGAGGACACTCGAGAATTTATGATTCCTAAGACCAGTAAGCTCTTGGTTGAGGATGGGCAGTTAGTTGACGCAGGAACTCAACTGTCAGCTGGATACTTGGATATTAAAGAAATCCTTTCAATCAGAGGACTACTCTCAGCACAGGAGTATTTGGTAAATGAGTTGCAAGCTGTTTATGAGTCACAAGGGATACCAATTAGTGACAGACATTTTGAGGTCATTATCCGAAAGATGAGTGACAAAGTCAGAGTAACCTCTGCTGGAGACACTAATTTGTTGCCAGGTGAAGTTATTGATCAGTCAGTTTTTGAAGAGGCAAATGAAAAGGTACTAGCCTCAGGAGGAGAGGCAGCTACAGCAAGGCAAACAATCTTAGGTATAACTAAGCGTGCACTCTTGACTGAGTCATGGCTCTCGGCAGCGTCCTTTGAGCAGACAACTGACGTTTTGGCTGGTGCGGCACTGATGGGGAAGAAAGACAGGTTGCTTGGACTCAAGGAAAATGTTATCATCGGACGCCTCATTCCGGTAGACCCTGAACGAGCACAAATGGCAATCTAACCTTATGCCAACAGTATCTCAACTCATCCGAAAAGGTCGAAAGCGCACAATTGATAAGACCAGTAGTACTGCATTAAAGCAATGGTTTAACGCAAAAAAGCGCTCATACGGCACAGTTGCTTCTCCGTTTAAACGAGGAGTGATTCTGTCTGTCCGAACAATGACGCCAAAGAAGCCTAACTCAGCGCTTCGAAAGGTGTGCCGTGTCCGACTTTCGAATAAATATGAAATTACTGCATATATTCCTGGTGAAGGTCATGACCTGGCGGAACACTCAATCGTTTTAGTTCGTGCAGGACGTGTAAAAGACCTTCCAGGGGTAAAGTACCAGGTGGTACGTGGTAAGTACGACACTAAGGGCGTTGTAGGACGTAAGAAGGGTCGTTCTCGATACGGAGCTAAGAATGAAAGTGCACCTGCCGCTAAATAACACATATGAGAGGTAAACAAGCAAAACCAAGAGACTTAAACACGGACCCCGTGTATGGAAGTAGTTTAGTTACAAAACTCGTGAATCGAGCAATGTATGATGGCAAAAAGTCGGTTGCTCAAAAAGAGGTGTACCAAGCCTTTAAGATTATGGCAGAAAAGACTGGCGAGGAAGCTTTGTCCGTTTTTGAAAAAGCCTTAAATAACATTAAGCCTGTTATGGAGGTTAGACCACGACGAATTGGTGGAGCGGCTTACCAAGTTCCAATGAGTGTTCGAGGACGACGACAGGAGTCACTTGCTATCCGATGGCTAATTGAGGCTGCACGAGCTAAATCAAACTCAGAATTTCACACCTTTGCCGAGAAGCTTGCTTCAGAAATTTTGGATGCTATAAACAACGAAGGTGGCGCCATGAAGAAAAGAACAGAAGTAGAAAAGGTAGCAGACGCGAATAAGGCATTTGCTCACTTCCGATGGTAATCCTATAAAAGTCTAAGTCTTCTTTTTTTTATTCTTTCAAATTTGTACTCGGTGCATGTAAGAAACTTCCTTGCAACGTTGAGCCGATCCAAGTTTGGCAAGAATAGACTGGCTTTGCCTCAGTTTGAGTAACATCATCTCTTTGTGACAGTTTTTCTTTGCATTCCATCCCAGTTGCACAAAAAAGTTCACTACATTGCTTGGCCGTAGGGTTTTTGGGTTCCACCTGTTGATACAAGTAAAGTTGCCACCCCAAAAAGGAGATTACCCCAATAAAAATGAGTCCAACCGTTGTTTTTAAGAAAAGCCCAATCATGCTGTTACATTATTGCTTAAAGGGCTAAAGATTGATACAATCATCGTCGCAACTACTTAACCCTTTATGGCAGCACAAGCATCAGCAAAAAAGAGCGCAATTGTCTCAACCGTTACTAAAGATCGGTTGGTCTCCTATGACAAAATCCGAAACATCGGAATTATTGCTCATATTGATGCCGGCAAAACCACAACCACAGAACGCATTCTCTACGAAACAGGCAAAACATACAAACTAGGTTCAGTTGATGACGGCACAACAGCTACTGACTGGATGGAACAAGAACGTGAACGTGGAATCACCATTGTTTCTGCAGCAATAACTACCTTCTGGGAAATTCATGAAAGCACTTCAGTAGAGGCAGCAAAATATCGCATTAATATCATTGATACTCCAGGTCACATTGATTTTACCGCCGAAGTTGAGCGCTCCCTTCGTGTTTTAGATGGAGCTGTAATGGTTTTTGATGGAAGAACAGGAGTCGAGTCTCAGTCAGAAACAGTATGGCGACAGGCAGATAAGTATAAAGTTCCTCGAATTTGTATTCTAAACAAGTTAAACCTTATTGGTGCTGACTTTGAAGGAAGTTTGAAGTCAATCGACGAACGACTTGGGGCAAATACGGCTCCAATCCAAATTCCAGTCGGAAATGAGCATCAACTCAGAGGAGTTATTGATCTTGTTAAGATGAAGGCCTTTACCTACAAAGCGATTGAGGACATAAAATTAACTGAAGAGGAAATTCCAGCGGATCTTCGCGAAATGGCCGAACACTACAGAGCTCATTTAATTGAAAAAGTTGCAGAATTTGACGATGAAACATTAACCAAATATCTAAATGGTGAGGAGTTAACTGAAGCAGACATTAAACGCGCAATCCGAAAGGGTTGTATTAGTGTTAAGTTCTTCCCAATCTTGGGTGGTGACAATAGAACCGCAACCACACAACTTTTACTTAATGCCGTTGTGGAGTACCTTCCAAGCCCAATTGATTTGACTGACGTGGAGGGACTAAATCCTCGAACTGGTGAAACTGAAACCAGAGAGAGGAAAAACGAAGCTCCTTTTTCAGGACTTGCTTTTAAAGTTATGACAGATCCACATGTTGGCCGGCTCCTTTATGTTCGTATCTATTCAGGAAAACTTAAAACAGGCCAGAGTGTTTACAATGCAAGTCGAAAACTTACCGAGCGCATCGGAAAGCTTGTTTTGCTTCATGCAGATCAACGAGAGTTAGTTGAAGAAGCTTTTGCCGGTGAAATTGTTGCGGTTGTAGGCCTTCGCGACACTACTACTGGAAACACAATTTGTGATGAGTCTCATCCAATTTTACTTGAGGCTATTACGTTTCCTGAGCCTGTCATCTCCCTTGCTATTGAGCCAGCTACAAAAGTTGACCAAGAAAAGATGGGACTGGCATTAAACAAACTTGCTGACGAAGATCCAACTTTTAGAATTAAGATGAACCAGGAAACCGGACAAACGATTATTTCAGGAATGGGAGAGTTGCAGTTGGAAGTCTTGGTTGATCGCATGAAGCGAGAATTTAACGTGGATGCAAAAACTGGAGCACCGCAAGTTGCATACAAAGAAACCATTAAAAAGATTGCCAATGGAGAAGGAAAGTATATTCGCCAAACAGGGGGACGTGGACAGTATGGTCACTGTCTTATCAGAATCGAACCACGTGCTCGAGGTGAAGGATTTGAATTTGTCAGTGAAATCCGTGGTGGTTCTATTCCACAGGAATATATCAGTCCAATTGAGAAAGGTATTAAAGAGAAACTCGAAAACGGAATTTTGGCAGGATACCCATTGGTTGATGTGAAAATAGCTGTCTATGACGGAAGTTTCCATGACGTTGACTCGTCAGAAATGGCCTTTAAAATTGCAGGATCCATGGCTGTTGAGGATGCCGCAAACAACGCAGACATGGTGCTTCTTGAGCCAATAATGAAGATTGAAGTGACAACACCTGATGAATTTATGGGAGACGTGATTGGAGACCTTTCAAGTAAGCGAGCTTCAATCTCTGGTACTGAGACCCGTGGAATGTTTACCATTATCCGGGGCACCGTACCTTTAGCAGAGCTAAACGGTTATGCAACAAAGCTACGGTCACTCTCTCAAGGACGAGCCAGTTCATATGTCGAGCCAAGTCACTACGAAGAAGTTCCAAACAATATAGCACAAACAGTCATCGCCTCACGGGGTAAGGCAACGATTTAGCTTCAATGACACCACAGGCAACGGAATGGTAATTTCACTGATTGCGTGCTAAAGTCCTTGCATAAGTTGTTCAGAAAGGAGCATTTGATGTTTGAGAATTCGGCAGATCTTTTTTATGGTTGCTTGACCATACTGGGACTGTTTTTCTTTTGGATGGCAATAGGTTTTTTATTAAATCTTGTTCTGCATATGTCTGTCAGTGTTGCCTACGGTGTATCCTTTGTCCTGATGGCAATAGTCGCCTTTTTTCTTGCCAAAGAAAACATGGGGAAATAGTATGAAATGCCTGGGTTAACCCAGGCATTTTTGTGCAAAAAAAGGCTTACAACAAAATATTCTCCCTGTTTTAATTGCTCGGTTTGATGGCAATATGTAAAGTCAGCTGATATATTGTCCTGGTGAACATATTTCAAAAAGCATATTGGGAGGACCTAAACGACTATCTGTCAAAAATTGTTCCTAAAACGGAAACGTCTTTCACGATTCGTGACACTTCAAAAAAAACATCTACATTAAAAAGTTTTGATTATATTCTTCTTCCACATAGTCTTTCGCGTACACTTGATGTGCAGTCCGACTTAGAAGTCATAAAATCCAAAACAGGTAATAACACAAAAATTGTCATTGTTACATACAACTTTTTATGGAAACCTGTTTTAGATGTTGCTTCCTTAATCGGGTTTGCTAGGAAACAAACAAAAGAACCGAATTGGCTATCATCTCGTGATATTGAGAATTTTCTCTATTTGGCAGAATACGAACTTGTTAGAGTAACAAGACGATATCTTATGCCAATACCGATTCCCTATGTGAGTTCTTTTATAAATCGATTCATTTCTCCACTCCCATTTATTTCACGACTTTCCTTAAACACCATCTATGTCGCAAAACCAAAAAAAAACAAGCACGAGTACTCTGTAAGTATTATCATTCCCGCTCGTAATGAAGAAGGAAACATGAAAAACATTTTTAGGAAAATTCCTAAATTGGGTACACAAACTGAGCTAATTTTTGTAGAAGGAGGCTCCACAGACGAAACGTTTAGTACGATAGAAAATGAAATACAAAAAAACAAAACTAAAATTCCCGCTCGACTTTTTAAACAGAAAGGGACTGGAAAAGGTGATGCTGTGAGATTAGGCTTTTCCAAAGCAAAAAATGATGTGCTGATGATTTTAGATGCAGATTTAACGGTGCCACCAAAGGATCTTCATAAGTTTTACGAAAGTATTTCAAGTGGAAAAGCAGACTTTATTAATGGCTCTCGGCTCGTATATTCTATGGAAAGCAAGGCAATGCAAACACTTAATTATTTTGCAAATTACCTCTTTGGACATATTTTCACATTTTTAATTGGTCAAAATATTAAAGATACCTTGTGTGGCACGAAGGTACTTCTTAAAAAAGACTATATGAAAATAGTTAAAGGTAGGAAATATTTTGGTGATTTTGATCCTTTTGGAGATTTTGATCTTTTGTTCGGAGCCGCTCGATTACACCTTAAAATTATTGATCTTCCTGTTCGGTATCGTGATCGAGTTTATGGAGAGACAAATATAAATCGTTTTAGACACGGCTTTTTGTTACTAAAAATGGCAATGTTTGCTACGATAAAGTTGAAATTTATATGACCATATGGATCTAAATTCTCTGAAAGTCCTCAAAACGCACAGCTCCATCATTTTACAAAAGAAGCAGCTCAATATTTTGTACAAAGCCTTCTATCGTGAGCTTCTTTCAGGATTTTCCTCACGGAAAAAAATTATCGAACTAGGCTCGGGTGGTGGTTTTATCAAGCAGATGCGACCTAATACCGTTACCAGTGATGTGCTACACGCCCCTGGAGTAGATATTGTTTTTCAAGCTGAAAAAATACCATTTAATGATCATTCTGTTGATGGATTTGTTATGTTAAACGTGTTTCATCACATCAAAGATCCCCAAAAAGCTTTAAAAGAGATGAGTCGAGTATTGAAAGTAAATGGGAAGATTGTGATGATTGAGCCTTGGAACTCTCCATTTAGCCGTTTTATTTATACTCATTTTCATCACGAGGTCTTCGACCCTCGTTCAAAAAGCTGGAAAATAAAAGGTAAGAAGAGAATGACAGATGCAAATGGTGCTAATCCCTGGATTATTTTTGTTCGGGACAGAGAATTGTTTTATTCACTTTTTCCTGAACTGACTATCCAAACTGTGAGACCTCATACTCCATTTTCTTATCTTCTCTCAGGAGGCTTATCACGACCAGCAACGATTATAAGTCCACTTATGCCAAGTCTCATTAAAGCAGAGGAAAGATTATGCAAAGTTCTTCCATTTCTTTCCATGTTTGTAACTATCAGTATTCAAAAAAACAAAAAATGAAAAGGTATTTTTCGAAGGCCTCTGGTTTACTCTCTGATCACAAGGTCGCGATCTTATTGATTACTGCTATAACGCTAATTGTGTGGCACAAGGTGTTGTTTCAAATACCAATCGGTGAAGGATATTATTATTTTAATCCGGGGCAAAACATCTTTTTGTCTTCCCTAACGCTTAATAATTTAAAGGCCTTCGACTTTTTTGCTCAGTCAATATTTCCAGTTTTAATAGCGATCTTTAAAGACCAGCTTGTTTTTTATATGTGTTTTCAACTGCTTGTCTTTCTATTGGTCTACTTTTGTTACTACTTTTCGCTTTTCGTCATAACGAAAAACAAGTGGCTCAGCTTTAGCGCAACAGTCTTTTTTGTAGCAAGTTATGTTGGTTCCTTCACCATGGTGGCAACAGCTAATTACCAGCGATTTATTCAGAGAGTTCCAAACCTCATTCCTTTATTGATGTCAATTGTTTTCTTAGTGCTATTTCTAAAAGATCGAAAAATAAAATATTTTGTTTATTCATATGTATTGTTTGCTATTTCACTTTTTCTGGCACGTTTTAGTGTATTTTTGCTTCCAGTTTTTATTCTCTACCCAGTTGTTGACTACTTCTTTTCCAATCGCGGTCAAAAACATATTCTGAATCTGGTTTTGCCCCTACCCTTTGTTGTGACTTCTTTTGTGTTTTCTTTT
>CAYQUL010000006.1:21715-25621 GCA_964420735.1 uncultured Gammaproteobacteria bacterium | reverse complement strand
GTGCGTTTTGCCACGAAAAAAGGCAAGGGAGGTACAACAGACACCGGCTACAACACAAATAGCCAAACCCAGCTTCTGAGACCGTAGATCAAAATCTCTCAACAAATACCATGCAAATATCGATTGCGAACCTCCTGCAATGACTAAACCTGCGATAAAAACCTTATTCATAAACGAAGTCGGCTCCATTCCACTAATTGGCGTATCAGTTTTATAGACTCCGCTTATAAACCCAGGAGTAATAATCATTGAAATCGCACTGACTATTGCGACGACTCCACTAAAAGAAAGTATTTGTTCAAACACAGTTTTCTGCTCCTTAGCTAAAAACGAACTTGGTGAAGTATATCAAACCGACAGTTTTTCTCTTAATTTGAGTATTTGTTCCCTCCGCAAAACAAGCTCTTTGTTTGCATCAATAATTTGGGAGGCCAGATCAATATGTTTTCGAGCTTCATCTTTGTCACTGGGGTAGATTGCTTCGGCAATTCTCATGTGTGCTCCACTTAACCAGACATCATTATTGTATTTTGGTTCGTCTGATTCTTGTAACTCTTTCATCGCTTCCTGAGCTTTGGCTAGACCGCTTGTATCTCCATTTTTGAACTGAGCAATAAATAAATGTCCTTTCATGTCTGCAACTACTCCAACTCGATTATGGAACTGGCCTGGAAACTGTTGTTTGGAATTAATGGCTTGCTCATAATAGGTTATTGCGCTTTGAAGCTCTCCTAATGCCTCATACGCCTTTGCAAGATTAAAATAAGGCATACTTAGAGCCTCTCCTGTTTGGTGCTTCTCTACTATTTCAACTCCAGACTGCGCGGCGTGTTTTGCCAAAATGAGAAAGTCAGTGTTCCCTGTTTGCTCATAAAGGTGTCGAAATGCGAGAAGCCGGGAACCTTGTACCTCTGAAAGACCTTGGACATCTCCGTCAGCTTCATATACAACAGTAGCCTCATCTGACAGTTGTAGCGAGAGGACAAAATTACCCGCCTCTCTGGCGTGTTCTGCTTTTCCATGTATTTCTCTGCCGCGCTCTGAAACCATTACTGCATTATAATATGAAAATGCAAAAGTTATTAACAATTGTTGGTCCAACGGCAACTGGGAAAACCACCCTTGCCATTTCCATCGCTCAAAAACACAATGGTGAGATTATTTCGGCTGACTCTAGACAGGTATACCGTGGAATGGATCTAGGAACAGGAAAACAGTATTCAAAAAGTGTAAAAATTTGGGGATATGACTTGGTTAACCCGCGTGAGGAGTTTAGTGTTAGTCATTTCCAAGACTTTGTGACAAAGAAAATTACTGAGATTGGAAGTCGAGGAAAGCTTCCAATCCTCGTAGGTGGTACCGGTTTATACATTCGTGCAGTGCTGGATGGAATACAGACTGCACACATTCCACAAGACACTACACTTCGTCAGCGGCTTGATAAATCATCAGTTACTGACCTTGTTCAAGAACTTGTCAAAGTAGCCCCAGCAAGGTATACGCAAATGAATGAATCAGACAAGCAAAATCCAAGAAGACTAATTAGAGCCATAGAAGTAGCAAGTTCCAATGTGAAACACTCAGTTTCGACTACTAAGTATGATGTTTTAGTCATCGGCTTAACCGCTCCTCTTGAGACGCTTTTTAAGCGAGTGGAAGACAATATTCATAAAAGAATTCATAACGGAGTATTTGATGAAGTTACAAAACTTCTTGCCACAGGGGTAAAATGGGACAGTCAGGCGATGACCTCGCTTGGGTATCGGCAATTGCGTGACTATTTTGATCGAGAAAAAACACAAGAACAGGTGGTTTCTGAGTGGATTAATGAAGAAAAAAAATATGTAAAACGTCAACTTACCTGGTTTAAAAAAGATTTGCGTATCCACTGGATATCAATTCTAGAGGCTGATTATAAGAATAAAGTGGAAGAATATCTCAAAACATGGGAAAATAAACAAGAATGACACCACGAAAAGTCGAAGTATCTCATCGAACAGTAGTTTTTACGACTCTTTTTTTAATTGGGTTGTGGTTTCTGTTTTACATTCGTGACATTCTTGTTCAGTTATTTGTTGCAATTTTAATCACCATTGTTTTAAACCCACTAATTGCACGACTTGAAAAGCGCAAGATTCCACGGCCGGTATCCATTCTTATTGTTTACTTGACTGGGTTGTCAATTTTCGTTTTTGCGATCGCGAATATGGTTCCTTTACTTGTTGTTCAGACCACTAATTTTGCAGCAGCCCTGCCTAGATATTTAGCGGAGCTTCATATCCCAAATGATGTCGTTGACGCGATGACGAAACAACTGACGAGTCAGCTCGCGGGGTTACCATCGCAACTGCTCTCCATTTCCATTGAAGTGTTTTCTAATGTTTTAACCATTGTTGCCGTACTTATTTTTGCGTTGTACTTTCTCCTTGCACGACGAGATCTTACCCATCAGCTTGCAAACTATCTGCATGAAGATCAGATAAAGAAGATTGAGCATGTCTTAAGCTCGCTTGAGCGACAGCTCGGAGGCTGGGCGAGAGGACAAATACTTCTTATGGCAATGGTTGGTATCGCAAACTACATAGGGTTTTTAGTTCTTGGAGTTCCCTATGCACTGTCCCTGGCGATTTTGGCTGGTATTCTTGAGATGGTTCCAAACCTTGGCCCAATTCTGGCTGCAATTCCCGCGGCAATAGTAGGGTTTGGTGTTTCACCTATCACCGGAATTGCGACGATTGCATTGGCCTTTTTGGTGCAGCAAGTTGAAGCCTACTTGTTTGTACCCAAGGTTATGCAAAAACAGGCAGGAGTAAACCCAATTATTACTCTCTTAGCCTTGATTGTCGGAGTGCGTATGTATGGAATTGTAGGCGCTGTTCTTTCGGTCCCAGTAGCCATCACCATTCGTGTTTTTCTTGAAACTTACTATCACTACAAGTTCTCTTCAGAATAACCCATAATTTACAAATCGAGTCTTTGTTGCTATAATGAGTGTGTCTGGAGGACGGAAAATCGCTCTTGGGTAACCGAGAGAGGAAAGTCCAGGCAGCAAAAAGACGTGGTGTGCCAGTTAAATCTGGCAGGTATATAAAGTTTACTTTACGTACACGGTGGAATGGCCTGAAAAGGCAATACACACGAAAGGAATTGACCTTTTGTGAGAGTAACAGAAACGATCTTTAAACTACGTGTATTTGCGACTAAGGTTAACCCCAAGGAAACGAATACATAAGCTTAAAGCTGAAACGGACAATCCCCCCAGCTGCAACCTGCGAATTCGACGTCAAATAGATGTCTTTTTCAATTTCACTTAAAGGTGGAAACGTCGTGAGGTTCAGGGCTTAGATGGATGATTTTTTAAAACAGAACCTGGCTTACAGTCACCAGACACAGAAACCCACCGCAAGGTGGGCTTTCTGTATGTAAATGCGCAAAAACACAGTATTTTGATACAATGCTTCATGAAAGTTATAGTTCAACGAGTAACAAGAGCTACCGTCACTGAGCGCATCACTGGCATCGTTGCCGGCACAATTGAGAATGGACTTCTTGTTCTTGTTGGGTTTAAGAAAGGTGACAATAGTGACTCCGCTCACCTACTCTGCAACAAACTATTGAAACTTCGAATCATGCCTGACGAAAAGGATAAAATGAATCGTTCTATTGTTGAGTCAGGCGGGGCCCTCTTAGTTGTTTCTCAATTTACGCTCTATGCAAATACAAAAGACGGGAATCGCCCATCTTTTATCGATAGCCTAGACTATGAGAAAGCAGAACCACTTTATGAATATTTTATCCAGGAGCTTCGAAAAAGTGGTATTTCTGTTGAGATTGGTTCTTTTGGTAACTATATGGATATTGATACAAAACTTGATGGACCAGTTACAATTACGTTAGAAGCATGAA
>CAYQUL010000006.1:8263-21705 GCA_964420735.1 uncultured Gammaproteobacteria bacterium | reverse complement strand
CTTGTTTATCAATATGGGTATAGCGATGGTTATACTGAAGGAAATGTAAAGGCCGCGAGTATTGCCCAAACTGAAATTGACTCATTAGTCCGCCAATTCCAAAATAGACAAATTGCGCCTAAACCCACCAATACCCCTGAATCAATCATCAAACCTATAGCAAAGGCGTCCGCGATGCCAAAAGTCAATTGGGGCGGACCTGAGCTTTGGAGTGCTGTGAATCGTCGGAGAGTTGAGTTTGGCGTAAATGCTCTTTCACAGCGAGATGAGTTGTGTACGCTGGCATCAATTCGTTTAAATCAACTTCTTGAGCTTGGCAAGCTTGATGGGCATGAAGGATTTAGTACGATGACTGAGAAGAGGTCTGACTTGAAATGGATTTATGAAAAGTACACCTTGACTGAGTTTCTTGTACAAGGTGCAAGCAGTGCAACGGACGCGGTTATGTTGTGGGAAAACACGCTGGGTCACAAGAAATTACTAACTGGTGGGGAATATGTGTGGGGGTGCATTTATTCACAGAACAGTTTTGGGGTTGCAATTACTGCCTACTAATCTATCAAATTGTTTTCCTTCAAAAAAAGACTAAGTTTTGGAATTGAACGGAATTGTCTGCCAATACTGACAAATAGGTTATTCATTTGAGACCAATATTTTTGAGGCAATATTTCGTTTAACGCCAGTTCTGTTTTCTCTGGTGTTGTTGTTTTTACCCAACCCAACATATTGCTGATGCGATGAACATGCGTGTCAACGGCAATTGCCGGGATGCCAAAAGCCCTATTTAAAACAAGGTTTGCAGTTTTTCTTCCCACTCCAGGAAGCTTTGTTAATTCGTCTCGGGTTTGTGGCACATGTCCGTTATTTGTATCGAGCAGTTGAACTGCAATTTGTTTCAATTGTCTTGACTTAGTTTTATAAAAGCCAACGGGATAGATAAGCTGTGCAATCTGTTTTTCGGTCAGGTTGGCTAATTTGTTGGCGTCTGGAGCCTGCTTAAATAATCGTTTTGCGGCGACTACTGTTGTATCATCGTTGGTTCGAGCACTCATCATTGTCGCAACCAGCGTTTGAAATGGGTCATCTTTAAAAATCTCCAATGGAACCAAAACGTAATTTTTCTCAAAAACATCAAACACTTTTTGATATTTGTCCATATTTACACTACACTGAATGTCATATTATACTGGCCGGGCGTACGTTCAGTCTATGAATAGTATTTTATTGTTGGTTGTAGTTGTCTCAGTACTTTTGAGTGTTTATTCTTTGTACCGTAATTGGTCGTTTCAAAAAAGGATATCAAGTCTTTTTGGAGAAAATAAGGATGCACTGGCAGTTCTTGAGCAAATACAAAAAAAATACGCTTCATTTGAAGAACAGTTTCAGCATGGAAAGATGTTGGAATCTCAAATCCTTGATGAAAAGCAGCATTTTTTTCAACGAATGGGGTTTGTTCGATTTAATCCATTTGCTGAAACGGGAGGAGATCAGAGTTTTTCGGTCAGTTTGCTAGATGCAAAAGGAACAGGAATCGTGTTTACTGGATTGCACACCAGAGAGAAAACGAGGGTGTATGCAAAACCAATTGTAAATGGTGTTTCTAAGTCAACTCTCTCGAAGGAGGAACAGAAGGCCATTGAAATCGGGATGAAAAAGTCGCAATAATATACTTTATGAATAAAACAACGCTATTTTCACTTCTTGCCGGAATATATCTTATTTCAACCGGAGCGTCGTACCTCTATTTTTCAAAAAGCCAAGCAAATGCAGTGACTCCCGTTACCAGCACACAAGTTACAAGTGCTCGTTCAAGAATAGATCCCGCACTTCCAAAGACTGAAGAATGCCCACTAAACGGTCAAAAGTATACAACTGTTGAAAGAAGTATTTGGGAAGGAAGACGTCCGCTTACGATAATGATTGAAAATAGTACAGACGCCAGGCCTCAGTCAGGTATGAGTAGAGCTGACATTATTTATGAAGCTGTAGCTGAAGGTGGAATAACTCGCTTCTTAAACGTATTTTATTGTGGGGCAGCCGCTGATGAAGTGAAAATGTCACCTGTGAGAAGTGCTCGAATTTACTTTGTTAATTGGGCTGCAGAATATGGCCGTTATCCACTTTTTGTACATTACGGTGGAGCAAATAACTTTTGCCCATCTTGCTATGGTGGGGTTAAAGCTCCTGGAAGTGTTGCCAAGGAAGTTGATGTATACACTGCTATGTCAAAAGCCGGTTGGACAAATGGTCGAATGGGAAATGACATGGATGGTCAATCAAACCTCGGTGTCCCAGTTTTAACTCGCAATGTAAACCGCCTTGGAGATACCGCAGTAGCGTGGGAGCACGCCGTTATTGGGTCAATTGATGAGGCATACAAAGAAGCTGCTAAGCGTGGATTCGGTGCAACTGAAAAGGATGGTAGTTCATGGAGTAAGACATTTACCCCTTGGAAGTTTATTGATGACAAACCGTCAGCTCAAACAGCCGCAACTGAAATCAGTTTTGAGTTCTGGGAAAATAAGCCTGATTTTGATGTTGTTTGGAACTATAACGCACAAACAAATGCGTATATGCGCACGCAAGGTGGTAAGCCACATACCGATCTCGAGTTTGATAAGCCGCAATTGTCTGCCAAAAATGTCGTGATTCAGTTTGTGAAAGAAAAAGGTCCCCTTGATCGTGAGCTTCATATGTACTATGAAGTAGTGGGTACAGGAAAAGCGATTGTTTTTCAAAATGGAGAACAAATAACTGGAACTTGGAAAAAGACATCCCAGTTTGAACGAACAAAATATTTTAACGATAAAGGTGTAGAGATCGCTTTCGTCCGAGGTGGAATCTTTATTGAAGGTGTACCATCAGGTAACACAATTAACGTTAAGTAAAAAAAACTCCTGCCCACCAACTGACTTTCATGTCATTACTTTCAGATATTATTACGTCTAAAGTTCGAATTAAAATATTGGAACTCTTGTTTGCTGATCCAAACGAGATGTACCATGTCCGTGGTATCGTGCGTGAAATTAAAGAAGAGATTAACGCGGTTCGCCGGGAACTTGGAAAGCTTGAGACAGCAGGGATTATTAAAAAAGAAAGCAGGGGAAATAGAATTTACTATTGGGTCCGTTCTGACTACCCAATGTATGGCGATATCTTGAGTATGGTTGCAAAAGCAACCGGCCTAGGAGGCGCTATCGTCTTAAATCGGACAAAGCTTGGTAAGCTAAACCATCTTATGTTTTCAGGACGATTTGCACGCTACAAGAAACGAAAGAAAGATGATGATGTTGATATTCTTGTTGTCGGAGATGTCGTTTTACCAGAACTGGCTACACTTATTCGAATGGAGGAAAGTAAACGTGGTTACGAGATTAACTATACGGTAATGGGACGTGAAGAGCTGGATTTCAGAAAGAAACGTCGTGATCCATTTCTCCTCTCAATTTTATCAGGAAGTAGAGTGATGATTATTGGTGACGAGGAGACACTTGTTGATTAATTTATGAAGCACACTGGACGAAATCTCCTCATAATTTTTATTGTTTTTTTCTTTTCAATTATTATTTCTTTACCGAAGACAATACCTGTTTCAATTCACATAGGTCCAGTAAATATTGATCAAACATTTACCCGTCAGGACATAAATATCGATTTTAAAGGTATTCAAATCAAGAAAAATTTTGATTTGCTTCAAGGGTTAGATCTCGTTGGTGGCAGTCGCTTGGTTTTTGATATTGATACAACAAAAGTTGATCAAAGCGAGAAAAAGGAAGCAATTGCTTCATTAAAGTCTGTCATTGAACGTCGTGTAAATCTTTTTGGAGTTTCAGAGCCGTCAATTCAAACAACTGAATTTGAAGGGAAGAACAAAGTCGTTGTTGAGTTACCTGGACTAAAAGACACGAAGCAAGCTGTTTCATTAGTTGGTCAAACCGCGCAGCTTGTTTTTGCTGAAGTTATTGAGGAGACAAAGCTTTCTCCTTCTAATTTAACTGGTGCGGATCTTAAAGCAGCAAAAGTATCTTTTGATCAAGTAAGTGGAAAGGCGATTGTACAAATTTCGTTCAATGAAGAAGGAGCAAAGAAATTTGCAGACCTTACAGGAAAAAATATCGGAAAACCACTTCCGATTGTCCTGGACAACTCTGTAATCTCTGCGCCTGTTGTAAACGACAAGATAACAGGAGGAAACGCTCAAATTAGTGGAAATTTTACAACAGAGGCTGCACGAGATTTGGCAATTCAGTTAAATGCAGGGGCACTTCCTTTGCCAATTCAATTAATTGAAGAAAGAACGGTAGGTGCCACCCTAGGTACTGAGGCAGTTCAAAAAAGTGTATTGGCAGGTGCTGTTGGACTTGCCGCTGTTGCCTTATTTATGATCTTTTTGTATCGGAAACTTGGAATAATCTCTACTTTCGGTTTAATTATCTTTTCAACTGTAACACTTTCACTTTATAAACTAATTCCTGTTGTTTTAACATTACCCGGTATAACTGGATTTTTGCTTTCAGTTGGTATGGCAGTAGACAGTAACATTTTAATTTTTGAAAGATATAAGGAAGAGAAAGCAAAAGGGATTGAAACAGCTTATGCTTTAGAAACGGCCTTTGGCAGAGCTTGGAACTCAATACGTGACGCCAATGTTGCGACTTTAGTTGCTTGTTTTGTTTTAGCCAACCCGCTTGATTGGAGTTTCTTAAATACATCTGGGCCAGTACGTGGTTTTGCAATTACACTTGCCTTAGGAATTGCGGTAAGTCTGTTCACTGGAGTTTTTGTCTCACGCAATTTACTAAGATTTTTTATCAAAAAATAAATGAAAGAAATTCAAGAAAAGAAAATTTTTGACTGGCTTAAATATCGGAGAGTTTATATGCTGATATCGTCTGTCATCATTGCAATTGGAATAATAAATCTTGCCACAAATGGAATCTTATTGGGAGTGGACTTTACAGGTGGGTCCCTTATCGAGTATCACTTCGATCAGGAGATTTCTACAGAAAAAGCTACCCAAAAAATTGAAGAGCTTTCAATTTCAGTTGGATCTATTCAAAAAACTGGAAACTCATCTTATTTACTTAAACTTTCCCCAGTTGAAAGGAAACAGACTGAGCAAATACAAGAAGTACTTAAAAAGGAGTTTGGTGGTGAGGTTCGTGAAGATCGATATGAAAATGTTGGCCCAGCTGTAGGGTCCGAGCTTATCAAGAAGACTATATATGCATTAGTTATTGCAACAGTGAGCATCTTGTTTTGGATTGCATATCAATTTAAAAGTTTTCGCTTTGGTTTTGCAGCCACTGCTGCAACACTTCATGATGCAATTATTATTATTGGTACTTATTCAATTATGAGTCGCCTTTATCACGCTGAAGTCGATTTTCTTTTTGTGACTGCTATCTTAACAATCCTTTCTTTCTCAGTTCACGATACAATCGTCGTATTTGACCGTATGCGAGAAATTAGACGTAAGCATGGTGGGGAAATGTACTCTGTTGTAAACCGCGCTATCTCTGAAACGATGCGACGGTCAATCTTTAACTCTGTTGGTATTATTTTTATGTTAATCTCATTAGTTGTTCTCGGTGGTACAACAACCAGATGGTTTGCTGTTGCTCTTTTAATTGGAACAGTTGTCGGAACATATTCATCGCCATTTATTGCAGCTCCTCTCCTCGCCTTTTTATACCGAAAAGAATCTCGCTAATTAATTAAAGGAAAATATAAGTATCGGAACAGCACAAAGGACAATTAAGTTAAGTGTGCTTTGCGTATGACTTAATTTTCGCTATAAGGGCTTCACGTTCGTTTTCAACTTGTTTTTCTTCTACGTCTTTAAACAATTTGTTTAATGTCACTCCAATTTCCGGCCCAGGTGACAATTGAAGTGTGTCCATGACGTCTTGGCCATTGATTTTCAGGTCCTTAATACTGAATGGTTGTTGTTGCACCTCAACCAATCTTGCTTTAAATTCTTCAAGTCTCCATGAAGTTTCACGAGCTCCACCTCCTAATCGGTCTGCAACCCGAAGTGCAAGCATATCGTCAATATTTTCTATTCCTACATTTCGAATAAATCTTCTAATTGCTGAATCAGTTTGGTTTTCATCGACTGTAAACTGGTGCCACCTAACCAGGCGAATCAGTTTTTCCTTTTCTTCATTTGAAAATCTTAGACGATCCGAAATTCTTTCAGCAATTTTAGTACTAACCATTTCGTGGTTATAAAAGGTAATTACTCCATTTTCAAGTTTACGGACCGTTTGTGGCTTTCCTATATCATGAATAAGCGTTGCAAACCGAGTAATTGGATCTTCAGATTTGCAGAATTTTAAAGCCATTAGTAAGTGGGTACCCACATCGTAAATGTGATGTCTTTGAGGCGATTTTTGGTCGACACCAAAACATTTTTCTAACTCTGGTAAAATCTGGCTTAATAGCTGTGTCTCTTTTAAGAGAACAATTCCTCCGTATGGGTCGCTTGAGGAAAGTATTTTCATCAACTCCTCACGAATACGCTCTTTGGCGATTCGATTAATCAAAGTTGCTTGTTCAATCATTGCCTGGTGCGTTTTGTCTTCTATGGTGAAGCCAAGTTGGCCTGCAATACGAACTGCACGCATTAATCTCAATGCATCTTCTCCAAATCGCTCGAATGGATCACCAACCGTGCGAATAAGTCTGTTTTTAATATCTTTTTGTCCATTATAAGAGTCAATAAGTTCGCCTTCGCCATTTACTTTGATGGCCATCGCATTAATCGTAAAGTCACGACGAGTAAGGTCGCCTTGAAGTGTTGTTCCCCATTCGATGCTATCAGGCCTTCGATAATCAGTATAACTTCCTTCATGGCGATACGTCGTAATTTCGTGTGGTTCAAACGCTGAGTCCTGTGGAGTTATTCCAACCGTTCCAAAAGTGTTGTTATAAAAGGCACGGTCTCCAAATAAAGCGAGTATTTGCTCTGGAATGGCGTTTGTCGTAAAGTCCCAGTCCGTTGCGGCCTTGCCCATCACGAGGTCACGTACTGCGCCACCGACCACATATGACTCATATCCATTGTCAGTTAGGGTCTTACTTACTTCTATTACTTCTGGTGGTATAGTGAATTTCATAAAGTTTCAAGATAAGTATAGTTTACAATTGAACAATAAGTGAATCTATGAATAATAAATGGAAGATTATCAACTCAAAAGTCGTAAATTCGGTAGAAGATATCGTGTCCATTTTGCTTGAAAATCGTAATATCGTTGATCAACAAGATTTTTTTAACCCAATTCACCCATCAACAATATCATTTTCTGATCTAGGAATCTCCAAAAGTGAAATGAAGAAAGCAGTTTCTAGAATAAAAAAGGCAATTACTAAAAAGGAGCAAATAATCATTTTTGGTGACTATGACGTCGATGGAGTTTGTTCAACAAGTCTTACCTGGAAGGGGCTTTCATCACTTGGCGCTTCAGTTATGCCATTTGTGCCTAATAGATTCACTGATGGATATGGAATGAAACCAAAAACAATTGAGTCTGTGCTTGAAAAATACCCAGAAACAAAACTAATAATTTCCGTTGACAACGGAATTGTTGCTCATGAGGCCGTACATTTTGCTAAAGAAAAAGGGGTGGATGTTATTGTTACTGACCATCATGAAAAAGACGGTTCAATTGGTTGCTTTGCATTAATCCACACCACTAAAGTGTGTGGAACGGCCATTGCCTGGTTTTTGATGCGTGAGCTGCTTACCAAAATAGAAGCTGATGACCTTCTTGATTTAGTTGGCTTAGCAACAATTGCTGATCAGATGAACTTGATTGAAGTAAATAGATCCCTCGTGTACTGGGGATTGCGGCAAATTAACGATTCACGAAATTTAGGTTTAAATGCACTTCTAGCCGTAAGTAATTTGCAAGAAAAAACAGTAGGTGTGTATGAAGTTGGTTTTGTTATCGCACCACGGATTAATGCGGCTGGTCGCATCTCTGACGCAACTGAGGCCGTTAGACTTCTTTGTTCCAACAGTCTAGACAGAGTTCGCCTTTTGGCACAGTCACTCGATACAACAAATAAACTGAGACAAGACATTGTTTCTGAAGTTCTCTTTGATGTTGAAAAAATTGGTAGCCGCTCAGAAACCATTATTGTGGTAGCAGGTGAGACGTTTCATGAAGGGGTGATAGGGCTCGCGGCAGCCAAGCTGGTTGAAAAATATGGATTGCCAGCTATTGTCTTTTCTCTCGGAGAGACGCAGGCAAAGGCTTCTGCACGATCGATTAAGGGTCTCCATATCACGAACCTTATTCGGCAGCTTCCGGAGTTTGTAATTGAAGGTGGAGGCCACGAGATGGCCGCAGGATTTAGTATTAAGGTCAAAGATCTGGCTGCCTTTAAAAAGCGAATAGAGGAAATCGCCAGTGTGTTAATCACAGATGAAATGAAACAGAAGCGAATTTCAGTAGATGCTGAGATACCTTTGTCTCTTGTTGAGTTGTCGCTTGTGGATGCTTTAGAGAAGTTTGCTCCACATGGGATTGGAAATCCTCATCCTGTCTTTTTAGCACGGAGCGTTCGTGTTGCGACTACCAAAAAAATTGGTAGCGATTTGTCTCACTTAAAACTCGTACTTTTTGATGGAAAAAGAAAAATTGATGCCGTTTTTTGGGGTGGAGCAGTCTATTTTGATACAATAGGTCAAAATACTGAGATTGACATCGTTTTTTCCGTTGTTGAAAACGAATGGAACGGACGAAAAAGTGTTCAGCTTATGTTAAAAGATTTTAAAAAAACTGAATATGATAACAAAAAGATTTCAGGATCTGGAACGCCTCATTGAAGATAAAAGTACCGACGACCGTCGGAAAGTTAAACGTGCTTATGATTTTGCTTCTTTGGCCCACACTGGCGTGAATCGAGTGAATGGCGAAACCTATTTATCACATGTACTTGAAACAGCATACCTTACTGCGTTGTGGAAACTTGATACAACTTCAATTGTTGCTGCACTGTTACATGACTCAGTCTCAGATGGTGCCGCAACTCGTGAAGATTTAGTGAGACACTTTGGTGAGGATGTTGCAAATATTGTTGACGGTGTTACGACTATTTCTAACCTTCGACTAAAAGGGAGTAATCAAGATCTGTTTTTGGAGTCACTTCGAAAAATGATCCTAATGATGGCCCGCGATTTACGTGTTGTTTTCGTAAAACTTGCTGATCGGACACACAACATTGAAACATTATCAGTGTTACCTTTAGAAAAGCAGAAGAAAATTGCAAAGGAGACAATGGAAGTCTACGCCCCGCTTGCAGAACGCTTAGGAATGGGAGGTGTGAAGGCACGACTTGAAGACTTAACCTTTCCCTTCTTATACCCAGATGAGTATAAGCGGGTGTTATCAGAATCTCGCCCCTTTTACAAGAAAGCGGCAGAGCACACTGAGCGGATGAAAGCTGAGTTACAAAAAGGGTTATTGACCGAGTCAATTGAAAGTGAAGTCTTTGGAAGACAAAAACACCTTTATTCTTTATTTAGGAAGTTAGGGAGAGAAGAAATTAATTGGGACTATACACAGATTCACGATATAGTTGCCCTCCGCATCTTGGTGGGCAAAGTCTCTGATTGTTATGCCGCTTTAGGCATTGTTCATAGCTTTTATAAACCAGTTCCACACTTAGGAATCTCAGATTTTATCGCGCAACCTAAGCCAAATGGATATCGCTCTATTCACACGAAAGTGTTTGGCCCAGATGGTCGTATCGTTGAAGTTCAAATTCGTACGTTTGACATGCACGACCAGGCAGAACACGGAGTTGCTGCTCATTGGGCATATGCTGATGCGAAGGCTAAGGGAGTTAGTGATAGTTTTCTTGAAGATGGAAAAATAACTGTTTCTTCAGACAAACTCGTTTGGGTCAAACAATTGGTAGAGTGGCAAAAAGAAATGAGTGATACCGATGAATTTGCTCGTGCAGTTAAGTTTGATGCGCTTACTAATCGCAATTTCGTTTTTTCACCAAAAGGAGACGTTTTTGATTTGCCGGCAGGGGCAACACCAGTTGATTTTGCTTTTTCAGTTCATACAGTTCTTGGCAAGTATATTGCAGGGGCCAAGGTGAATGGCCGGATTGTTACCCTAGACTATAAATTGAAAAGTGGGGACGTGGTTGAAATATTAAAATCCAAGCATATTCATGTTCCCAACCGTGATTGGTTACGCTTCGTAGTTACGGCTGCGGCACGAAAGGGAATTCAAAAGAACAACAAATGAACCCTGCTGTGCAAATGCATTTGGTCGCGCTATACTACCCTCAATGAACCGTTCACTAGTTAGAGAAACACCTCAAAAGGTAGGCGAGAAAGTCGAGCTTCGTGGTTGGGCTGCGACGATTCGTGATCATGGAAAAATTACTTTTATTGATCTTAAAGATCGATCTGGTTTTGTTCAGTGTGTTGGCCAGAACCTACCAAAGATTACAACCGAAAGTGTTATTTACCTAACTGGAGTAGTTGTCTCTCGACCGGAGCGGCTTGTTAACCAGAACACTCCGACTGGGAGTGTCGAAATACAAATTGAGGATCTTCGAGTCATTGCACAAGCTGCAGAACTTCCTTTTGACATGGGTAATAAAGAGCTGAATTTAGAGTTACCAACGCTACTTGATCACCGTGCGCTAACTATGAGGCATCCTAAGATTCAAGCAATTTTTAAGGTCCAAGAAGTTATTATCGACTCATTTCGAGAAATACTAAAACAGGAAGACTTCTTTGAATTCCAAGCACCTGCGATAACACCGGCAACAGCTGAAGGCGGCGCCGAAGTTTTTGAGGTACAGTATTTCGACAAAAAGGCGTATCTTACTCAAAGTCCACAACTTTATAAACAAATTGTAATGACTGCATTTGAACGAGTTTTTTCAGTCAACAAAGTGTTCAGAGCAGAGCCATCGGTAACTACTAGGCATTTAACCGAAATAGTCTCGCTTGACGCTGAGATGGGATTTATTGACTCGTGGCTTGATGTTCGTGACATGGCTGACAAGGTAATTAAGCATGTTATCCATGAGGTTGAGACAAAATGTAAAGATGAGCTTTCCCTCTATGGAGCCACAGTCCCTCAGACTATTGGAAAAACACCAACAATTTCATTGAAGGAAGCTCAAGAAAAAATTTTTGAGAAGCTGGGGAGAGATTCTCGTGGAGAAAAGGACCTTAGCCCAGAAGATGAAAGGGATATTTGTTCAATAATAAAGGAAGAAACTGGATCTGAGATCGTTTTTGTATACGGATACCCAACAAGGAAAAAACCGTTTTACGTATATCCAAATGAAGAGAACCCGGACGTGAACGAAGGAGTAGATTTACTCTGTCGTGGAATTGAGTGGATGTCAGGTGGTAGACGCATTAATGACTTTGATCAGTTAATGAAACATGTTACAGAATGGAACTTGGATCCAGAAAAAATCTCGATGTTTTTGGAGGCATTTAAATATGGAGCCCCACCTGAAGGAGGCTTTGCATTTGGTGCCGAGCGAATTACCAAACAAATTTTAGGGTTAGATAATATTCGCGAAGCTTCAATGTTTCCACGAGACATGGAAAGGATTGACACACGCCTTTAATCACTTGCCAAAGAGGCTTGTTGCCGGTAGAGTTGTATCGTGAAGCACCTTGTCCTACTTTCTATCCTATTACTGATATCAATTGCTTGTCTTGCCGCAACACAAATCCCTGATTTTACGAATGAGAAGCTCGTTACTGTTGAGGCTTCTGAACAACTTCTTTTAACACGAATCGAGCCAATTAATACAAGAGGAGTGTCCGTTCCCATCTTATCTGCCTCAAGTATTCTTGTTTTTGACCAAACCTCTGGGACCGCCATTTATAGCAAAAACGAACACGCAAGGCTTCTGCCTGCGTCCACGACAAAGATCATGACTGCATACACAGCAATCAGAAATTATGCATTAAATGACGTTGTTACTGTCCCTTCACTTGTTGTTGAAGGACAGAAAATGAAACTTTTCCGGGGTGAGAAGATTAGCGTGGAAAGCTTACTATATGGGTTACTCGTGTATTCAGCAAATGATGCAGCCGAAGTGCTTGCATCCCACTTCCCCGGAGGGAGAGCCGCCTTTATTGATGAAATGAATCGAAATGCCCAGTCGATGGGTCTTGTCGATACACATTTCTTAACGCCGACAGGGCTTGATGCAGAGGGTCAATACTCCTCAACATTTGACTTAACCATGCTTGCAAAATTTGCGTTAGAAGATCCAATTTTTGCTCGAATTGTTGCAACCAAAGATATTGATATTCATGCAGTAGATGGTTTGGGTGATCACAAATTGAAAAATGTGAATGTGTTATTAGGGACAGTTCCAGGAGTGCTTGGTGTAAAAACAGGGTGGACTGAGAATGCACGCGAAAATCTAGTAACTGCAATTGAACGCAATGGACATCGAGTATATATTGTAATGCTTGGAAGTGACGACCGTTTTGGAGAGACTTTATCACTCATAAACTGGGTATATGATAACTTTGAATGGAAAACTATTAACTATATAAAGCCTTAATTACTCTCCGTAATAAGCTGAAGTAATGGCAGGAACGTAGCCAAAAAACTCTCGGTCTCCTTCAAATACAATAACCGGTTGATAATACAGCGAACTTCCGTTGTCTGGATCAAAATATGCAAGGTAGACCCGGCGAATTGTGATGAGACCGTCTTTGTTGAGCCCAAGGTTTGCAATATATCCCTTCCCGTTCTTTAGTTCTTCAAATGCGGTGGCAGCGGTTTTAATTGGATAAGTCTCAAATCTCTTTTCATCAATTCTAAAGTGCCTGACCTGTGCAGCTACAAGTTGTCGCTCTTTGTCTCGTGCTCCAGACAAAATCATCCATGCATTACTCCTATTTGGGTCTAAAGTTACTGCAGGTAACTTTTTTGGCTCGAGCAATAGTCCTGTGTCCATATCTTTTCTAAACAAGTTGATTCGGATTAAATTAGCGTCTGACAAAGATAGGGCTCGGACTAAGTTTTGACCTTCAACTTTTAGAAATTCATGCTTTGTTGGTCCGGTCATATCTGTAACAGTGATTCCACTGAGTGTTAATAGATCCAACGCCTGTTTGGCTGCAACCTCAGGGGCAGGGGGAAGACCTGCCAATGGACTTGAGTCTGCTGCTAAATTGTAACTAACTGAAAACGAGCCATTTACAATGTTCATTTCAAGTACTGACGGTACCTTTTGACTTGCATATCGGTAAAGTACCGGAGAGAGCTCGAGTGGGTTGGCTGTGAAACCTAAGGCTGCGGCGTTCTTTTTTGCATCGTCAGAAGAAAAAAGCGTAGATGTGTATGGAGGCATCAGGTAAACCCTAACCTGAGTAGGGAAAGCAGGCAAACTCCCAGTTGTCGTTTCAATTGTATAGTTAAAAT
>CAYQUL010000006.1:0-8253 GCA_964420735.1 uncultured Gammaproteobacteria bacterium | reverse complement strand
ATCAGGGAAGTCTTGAGTTGGCTGCGGAAAGTTAATCGGCGGTATCATCCCAAAGCGTACCGTTGGTGCCGGAGGGGGTTTTGGAACAACCGCGTTATAAACATTTATCCCAACAGCCAAAACACCACGTGCGATCGTCAGGAAGATGACAAAAAAGACCCCATATCGAACGACGCGTCTTGTCCCTATTGCTACGCTAGTTAAATTTGCAGCCATGATATTCTCTTTGAGTATACGGCGAGCGGGTGTTACAATTCAAGGAACAATGAGCTCAAAACTATCAGATCAAAAAATACGAGTCCGAATGGCCCCATCACCCACTGGTGAATACCATATTGGGCATATTCGAACCGTACTTTATAACTATGCTTTTGCAAAAAAAATGGGTGGTTCCTTTATTATTCGAATTGAGGACACCGATCGCACCCGATATGTAGAAGGTGCTGTTGAACGTATTTTGCAGGTCATTAAAGATTATGGCTTGTCATGGGACGAGGGACCGGACCGCCCTGGCCCATTTGGCCCATATACCCAATCTGAGCGACTTGAAATCTATAAAAAATATAGTGATGAGCTGATACAAAAAGGAAATGCATATTATTGTTTTTGTACAGAAGAGCGCTTAACGGCAATGCGTGAAGAACAAAAAGCCCATGGTGTCGCCTCAACAAAATATGATCGTCAGTGTCTCTCACTTAGTGCGGACGAAGTTAAGAAGAATCTAGCTAACAATGTGCCGCACGTCGTTCGCTTAAGGATTCCTGACAACCGCATTATTTCTTTTAACGATGTTGTTTTTGGCAAGATATCTGTCCATACCAAGGAACTGGATGATCAGATTTTAATTAAATCAGATGGGTTTCCGACATATCATTTTGCGGTTGTTGTTGATGACCACTTAATGGAGATTACTCACGTAATGCGCGGAAATGATTGGCTGCCTTCTACACCTAAGCATGTGTTGCTGTATGAAGCCTTTGGGTGGGAGATGCCGATTCATATCCATCTGCCTAATTTAAAGGAGTTAGGAGGGACAAAAAAGCTTTCAAAGCGGTTTGGTGCAGTGTTTGCTCGTGAGTTTTTAGATGAAGGCTATTTACCTGAAGCTCTCTTGAATTTTCTTATGTTTCTTGGATGGAATCCTGGAGGTGAAAAAGAAATCTTTTCACTAGAAGAGTTTATTTCGGCTTTTGATATTAATAAGATCCACAAGACAGATCTTGTTGCCTTTGACCGAACAAAGCTCGCGTGGATAAATGGGCAATACATGCGAGACCTTCCGCTTGAGAAGATTGTTGATTATCTCGCCAAATACAAGCCAAACGGTGTTTCTGATCAAAAATTTAGTTCAATTGTTGAACTCTCTCGTGATCGAGTCAAAAAGTTAGCCGATTTTGAGTCTTTCACTCAATTTTTCTATCAAAAGCCACTTGTAGATAAAACGATTGCCACTCCAAAAGTTATTGAACACTTAAAGGCTGCAATTAGCGCGCTTTCCTCAATGGAGAAGTTTACAAATGAAACGGTCACTGAGAAAATGATGGAGACTGTTACAATCAACAACTTTAAAACAGGTGAGTATTTTATGGACCTTCGTGTTGCTGTTGCTGGAAGCAAGATTTCGCCACCTATTAATGAATCAATGGTAATTTTAGGAAAAGAAGAATCAATCAAGCGAATTGGGGAATATCTTGTCGCTTCATAACCACATTTGCCAAGCTAGCTGTGAGACACTAACATGGAGTATGGTTACCGGAAGTTTTTCAAAAATCTCTTCGAGATTAAAGCTTAAAGGGTTTCAAGAAAAACACAATGTTTTTTCTCGACACTCGAATCTTAAAAATACTGTCTTTGAAGCTGCCCTAAACATTAACTCGCTTCGTGAAAAATCGGCACACTTATTAAGCGCTGGTATTGCAAGTGGAGTACTTCTGTTGTCGCCAGGAACAAATTCGTTATCAAGTTTACCGAGCAGTCATACAACACTTGGCACAGTACAGACAGGTTTAAATGATCTTCCTGCACGCGGCACTGAACAGGAGTATAAGTCAGAGCTTAAAAGTATTTTGCCAGAAAAACCACAACCACTTTCTCGTGAAGAAGAAAAACGCCTCGAAAAAGTTTTCACGAATGCTTTTGGAATATCGGTAAAGGCAACACTTGAAGGTGAGCACTTAAACACAACATATGGCAAAATCGGTGCAGAACAGCATTTGCGCCGTTACCCAGGAGACGTGCTTACGAACCACGGCAGTTTGCAAGACCAAAAAGAAGGGATTGCCCCGGGGCTTGGTGCGTGGGGTTATTTTGCCTCTTCAAAGGAAAAATTAACACCTGATCTAGTGGAAACGGAAAAATGGTACGCTGTTGTCCAGACGCTTTACCTTCCTGACTGGAATACCCGAACAAGATATCTGCGAGACTGGTATAAATATCGAAAAGTGATGATTGTTAATACCGATAACGGAAAAGCTGTTGTTGCCTCAATTGCAGATTCCGGTCCAGCAGCGTTTACCGGGAAACAATTTGGAGGTAGTCCTGAGGTAATGGAGTACTTAGGTGGGGTTCGTTACAAAAAAGGACCCGTTATTGTGTTCTTTGTTGATGACCCAGATAATAAAGTTCCATTAGGGCCAGTTCAGGTAAAGGATACCCAATTACCAGGGGTAAGTCTAAAAGAAGTATAATAAACACATGAGTACCATTTTTTACGATCACTTGTTAAATATGCACGAGCTTGAGACCTTGGTTAAAAAGCATGTTAAGAAAGAAACCGACCGTATTGCAATTTACAACCAAATCGATGAAATCGTCCACCACAGGGTAATCGGTTGTATTCTAGATAAACTCCCAAAAGAACATCACAAGGAGTTTTTAACAAAACTTACCGAAACACCACACGACCGGTCACTTCTGCTCTATTTGGTTGAGCGAATAGGGTCAGACGTCGAGGAATTTATTCGAGCAGAGGCGTACCTTCTGGGTCACGAATTATTAGAGCTTATTAAGCCAGTCGAATTTGACGACTCGCTTTCTTCTGATAAAGTAGGTAAATAATATGGATAGAAACTTCGGAGGAGTAGTCTGGACTAATCACGCTTTGGAGAGACTTGAAGAGCGAGGCATTAAACAGGGGGACGCCTGGGCTACTTTCCAGCGACCAGACCAGTCACGAAAAGGATCAGCCGACGGCTCATGGGTGTATTACAAAACCTACGGAAGTGAACGACTTGAGGTTGTTGCAAAGAAGAACGATCAAGGTAAGTGGATTATTTTAACTGTCTGGAACAGACCACTTTACGGAGCACAACCATATAAACACCCAAAGGACAACTTCATAATTAAAGCCCTTAAGAGACTACTCAATATACGGTAGAACTTGACTAAGTAGACATAGTGTGTATAATACACTCAGGTAATTTAGTTATTGGAGGACTATTGTTATGGCTTATGACCCGTTTGTTGAGTCATTGATGACGTCCAGTCTGAACCAGTTTCCGAGCATTACGCTCGTTACAGATGATGGGGTCAGCCGAACGGCTCCGGACCTTACGTTGATTAAGATGCCGCCTTGGTTGTATTGGCAAGGAGAACAGTCCACCGTAGTTGCAATCAGAACCTTTAAGAAGGGGTTAACTGCGTTGGATAAAAAAAGAACAACCAATACTCAGTCATTTAAGTTAGGTGACTTTCGAGTTTGGCCCAATGGAACCCCAGTTCGAGAGCGACGTGATGACTCGGGGTGGATTGTTAAAAAGGAAGCCTACGATGCAACGTATAAGGCCATCGGAAGCGACGGTTTATATACCATTGCTCAAAAGGTGGGAAAAGTTCGTGCTCTTATTATTCCCAGTGACTTTTTTGTCTTAACACTCGACAGTGATAAACCATTTTGGTACGAGGCTGGTTCTGTCCTTGTTCAACAAGTTACTGCCACTGGCGAAGATTTCCTGGTTGACGGGAAGCGTGATTTGTACGCAATGTCGCCTGAGAAATTTAAGCGCTATACCGAGTGGTCTGTTGGTTAGTTTTTAAGTCCCTCGTGTATGTACGCGAGGGATTGTTTTGCCTTTTAGCTGTCTTTCTCTTACACTATCAGGTGTATGGCACCGTTAAAAACAACTATGAATTATCCACAAAAAAGTTTTGAGCATGCCGTTGTAGCCGTAGATACGGTTGTCTTTCGTATAGTGGAACATAAACTTGAGGTTTTGCTTCTTGAACTGAACCGACCAGAATTCCCCCATATGTGGGCAGCTCCAGGAGGACTTGTATCAAAGAACGAAACACTTGAGAACTCTGTCGCACGTCACCTAACCGAGAGAGCTGGGCTTTCAAACACTTATCTTGAACAATTGGGAACTTTTGGTGACCCTGACCGCGACCCAACTGGCTGGGTTGTCTCAGTTGCATACATTGCTTTAGTTACTGGAGACGTAAAGACTAAAACCAGTAGCCAATACAAATCTATTGCCTGGTACCCTGTTGATACTCTTCCACCTTTGGCATATGACCATAAAGAGATAATTGAAGCTGCGACAGAGCGTTTAAAGGCCAAAATTGCGTACACCAATATAATTTTTGCTTTACTTCCAAAAGAATTCACCTTAACTGAACTTCAAGAAACGTATGAGACTATTCTCGGAAAGTCGCTTGATAAGCGAAACTTTCGCAAAAAGATTTTGTCTCTCAACTGGCTAGCTGATCAAAAGAAAATGAAGTCGGAAGGAGCACACAGGCCAGCGGAACTTTACGCCTTTAAGTCTAGAACACTTCAGACGGTTCAGGTTCTCTAAAAATTGCTTTTCACCTCATATTAAAGTAACCTATCCGACAGTTTTCACTGACTTATTGATAGATTTGACGAAATAGACAATTCGTGTAATAATTACAATAAGCAAACAGCACATTACACTATAAAAATAAGGAAAACGTCATGCCAATAAAAAAGATTGCTATCTTTGGGGGCACGTTTGATCCGGTTACAAGGGGACACATCGAAATTGCCAATATGATCGGAGATCTTCGTGTTTTCCATAAGATAATTTTTGTTCCGTCAGGCCGTCGTTCTGATAAAACACAAGTGGCTACCCCGGATCAGATTTTATATATGCTTAAAATTGCTTGTTCAGCTCTTCCTGAAAATGTTCAGGCTATTGTCGAGATTGATGAACGTGACATTAAGGGTGAAAACACTCCGACAGCGGACCTCATGAGGGCCCTCTATCGCAAATTTTCACCTGATGAATTTGAGCTGTATTTTGTTGTCGGTGGAGATTTGGTTGAGCCACTAAAAAGGCTTAACGGTGAGTCTCAGATAACAGGTTTGTGGTACCGGGGAAAAGTTTTGTGGGAGGAGAACAAATTTGTTGTCGTTCCTCGACTTGGTTACGCTGACCCAAACACATTTGGACTTGATCCAGATAAATGCATCATTTTGCCCGAGGCTCCCTTTGCTACTTCAAGTACTGAAGTTCGGGTGAGTCGCAAGCAAAAAAAAGAATGGATGCATTTTGTTGGCGAGCCGGCAATTATTCAATATATCGAATACAACAATATTTACGAATAGGAGAACATCGTGACACTACTGCCAATCTGGTTAGTGTTTTGGGTATTTATTTGCGCTCAATGGATCATTGAATTGCTTAATTTGCCGATAATTAGGTCCCTTCTGGATGTTGATTTCTATAAAATTAACATGCTTCAGGTGATCCTGCTTGGCAAAACAAAGCGCAAAAATGGCAATGAGGTTCATCTTCGTACAATCAAAGTGAAGTATCAGTTGATAAATCGAAGTAGAAACACCAGAATCGCTGACATTATACCTGAAGCTGTTTTGCGCTATCACCTAGATGCGGCGCGAAAGTTACGTTTTACAAAACGTGAAGTGAATTATCTTAGGAGCTTAAACCGATATGTTGCCGAGTTTTTTGACTGGATATACGAAGGTTTTGTCCTTCCCAGTTACGAACTTGCTGTCGTAAACGGCCAATATCGGTTGATTGTGAACGCAAGTTGGCCAGTTGCCATGTTTTGGGAAACCATTTTCATGAGCATCATTGCCGAACTTTTTGCTCGATACGAGCGTAAACGGTTGGGAAAGTCACTACTGCAAGTTTGGCGTGAAGGCGATAAACGACTCACAGCAAAGATACATTTGCTTTTAGCTCATCCTAATTTGCGTATTGTAGACTTTGGCACTCGCCGACGTTATTCGCAAATGTGGCAAGGGTACGTTCTTGTCCGATTGAAGGCTGAGCTTGGAAAAACCTTAGTTGGAACATCAAACGTTTATTGGGCATGGAAACTTGGGTTAAAGACAATTGGGACTATGGCCCATGAAATGTTTATGGTTTTTGCAGCCATTCATCACGAAACGGACGCAGAAGTCCGTCGCTCTCAAATCTATTTTATTGATTTGTGGCAACAGTTCTATGGCAAAGTTGCAGGGGCTCTCACCGTCTTGACAGATACCTTTGGTGTTGCAGGTTTCTTTGAAGCGATGCGTAAATACAAATCACCTCAAGAAATTGAGGCATGGAATTTACGCCAAGATTCAGGGTCAACTGATACCTTTTGTCAGAAAGCCTTAGATTTTTGGAAGTCGCTGGGAATTCTCGCACCTGAACACACAATTACCTACAGTGATGGTCTCGATGTTCACGAGATAATTCGTTTGCACCTGGCGGCACAAGGACGATACCTTGACTCATATGGTTGGGGAACTTCCCTGATGAATGATGTCGGCCTCACAACACTTAAAATTGTGGTGAAAGCTCTACAGGCTGAAATTGAAGGTGTTGTAAGTGGTCTTGTTAAGCTCTCAGATGAGGCAGGTAAATATACTGCTGAGTTTGTTGAGGACTTAATTGAGTATCTACGGATATTTAATTATCCGTTTGATGAGCGTGAGTTAAGAGAGAAGTGGCAATCAGTTGCCGTTTAGTTTTTAGCCAGTCCATGTCCGGACTGGCTCTCGTTTTGACACAATTTATGTGTGAAAAGTTGTGTGAAAAGGAGATTACATTTAAGAGATCTCAAGATTACAAAAAATGAAGGGTACCTTGACAATGATATTTAACAAATCTCAGCTAACGGCTGAGCAATTCCTTGACCCAAGTCAGTATTTGACACGGGTAGCTGTTGTGAGCCCAAAAACAGTACTTGGAGATGTTGAAGCCAACGCACGTGAGCATGTACGTATTGTAAAAATGTTGGCAAAAAAGGGAGTGAAAATTATTGTGTTCCCTGAACTGTCATTGACAGGTCATGGTCTCGGTCACTTTCACTTTGAGGATCTCATCCATGAAAATGGAAAAGATGGAATTCGATATATTCTTCATGAAACGGCAAAACTAAACGTAATGTTGATCTTTGGGTTGCCATTTCAAGCATTTGGGCTAAATTTGAATACGCTTGTTGTAACTCGTGGGGCAGAACTGCTGGCTTTTGTTCCAAAGGTGTATTTAACATCCACCGGAGAATATGACGAGCACAAATTTTTTCAACCAGGCGGCAACCTACCGTTTAATACCGTTGATTTTGATGGAAAGATGGTTCCGATTGATCCATACATAATCTTTGATTTTGTGGATGAGAAGGACCTTTCGGTTTTTCCTACAAATTGTGAGAATGAATGGGGAATGCCATCCCCTGGTACGCTTGCCATGCTACATGGGGCAACTGTTATTACTCACTCAAATGCTTCAAGTGGGTTAGTTGGTAAGCAGACATTCAAGCACAAAATGGCGGAGGTCTTTTCGGGACTTGGCTTTGCCTCATGGGGATACGCAGCCCAGGGGCCAACTGATAATGGGAACACCTACATATACAACGGCGAAAGCTATTGGTATGACCGCGGTAGTCAAATTGGAATTACCCCAAAGCAATATGCGTTTGAAACGCAGTTTGTAATAGCTGATGTGGATACTACAGCGTGTATCCAAGACAAGATGCGAACATCTTCTTTTGGGGCTAGAGCTGCTGACTACACTGGTGGCTTTCAACGACTTGTCTTGAGTGGTAAGTTGGGTATGAAAAACGCGCGAGTAACAAATACCGTTTACCGACCAATCAGTAAACACCCGTTTGCCCCGAGTGACCCTGACGGAATTCGTGACATGTGTGACGAAATTCGTGAAATTGTAACGACTTCAATTGTTCGTCGTCTTACTTTCATTATGCAATGCAAGGTAATTCTCGGTGCGAACGAATTGCTGGACCGCGCAGTCGAATTCGTCGGCGCCCGGCTGC
>CAYQUL010000005.1:0-27678 GCA_964420735.1 uncultured Gammaproteobacteria bacterium | reverse complement strand
TTTGGAAAAGTATTAAACACAGAACGAGCACGCGTTGATGAAATAGTGAAGTCCGATAAGTTTAAAGATTTAATTATTTCTGTTGGAACTGGCATTTCAGATCAATTTGACATTACAAAACTTAAATATCACCGAATCATCATCATGGCTGATGCTGATATCGATGGCTCACACATTAAATGTTTGTATATCACCTTCTTCTTTAGACATTTGCCTGAAATAGTTAAAGCTGGGCATTTATACATTGCCGTACCGCCACTTTATAAAGTGAAAGTAGGGAAAGACGAAAAGTACTTCTACACCGACGAGGAAAAAGACTCCTATGTTCAGTCACTTGGAGGCAAGAAGTTTGTGGTTCAGCGATACAAGGGACTTGGAGAAATGAATGCACAGGAGTTGTGGGACACAACCATGAGTCCAGCTTCCCGTATCTTAAAACAAATTAACGTTGGGGAGGCAGAAGCAGCTGACCATATGTTTACCATGCTCATGGGTGAAGAAGTGGCACCTCGCAAGAAGTTCATCCAGACACACGCTTTGACCGCAAACCTCGACGTTTAAGAGCCAGTTACTTTTCAACCGCAAAGAATCCTGTTGAGCGAAATGACTGCATCTCCTGCAAAGTAAAACCAAAGTCCTCGATCCATGTTTGTTCAAAATATGGCAACAGCTGAGAATTTTTATATAACACCTTCATTCCAAGAAGAGAAAAAATCTGCTCATACTGATCAAAAGTCACAGGAACATAATTTTCTTTTCCTTCCCGGTCCCAGTTATCACTATACTTATACTTAAGTAAAAAGTGGTTAATCGTGTAAATATCATTAAGTTTCCCAAAGTAAGTTTCAAAATCAGCAATTAGTTCTACTAATCCTTTCTTTGCATAAATCTTTTCAATGACCGACTTCATTCCAAAATCTGTGTTTCGTTTATACTCAGAGAAAATCATATCTCGAATAACAATTCTTCCCTTTTTTTTAAGTAACTCGTGGGCGTCGGCTAGTGCTTTAACAACTGATGTTAACCCTTCGCCATAGCTTGCAAACTCATGAAGAACTGAACAAAAGGTAACAGCATCATACTTTTGCTCGCGTGCCAGTAAATTTCGAAGGTAGACTGTTTCAAAGGTGACATTGTGGAGCCCAGCGCTGTGGTCACGCGCAATTGAAATAAATTCAGGATTAATGTCAATTCCATGGAAATGCGTTTCAGGAAACATGCGAGCCATTTCAATCGTTACCACTCCATCGGCACACCCAACATCTAGTACCTCAAGGGGGTTCTCTGGCAAAAAGTGAACAATTTTAAGCTTTTCGGCTAGTGGTTTACTCATCCGAGAAAGATATATTTCGGGATTAACAATGTTATGCATGGCAGTAACTACATTTAGTATATAACTTTTGTGACTTGAAAACTGGTGGGGCTCACGCCATAATAGCCTCACTATGGCACAAATTAAAGTAATGGGACATTGCCCACCTGACACTGACTCAACTTGCTCACCAATTGCATATGCTTGGTTCCTTAAAAACCACAAGGGATTAGACGCCGAGGCCGTTGTTGGTGGAGACTTAAACAAGGAAGCTCAATTTGTATTGTCACATTTTGGTGTTCCTGCTCCACAGAGAATCGACTCAGTGGCAGAAGGGGAGAAACTAGTACTAATTGATACCAATAACCCCGAGGAATTGATTTCAGGTTGGGACAAGGCAGAAATTATTGAAATTATTGACCATCACAAGCTGTATGGATTAAAAACTCCAAATATCCCAAACGTTACAGTGCGCACTTACGGTTGTGTCGCAACGGTGTTGTGGGAATTAATGAAGGAAGCACAAGATTCACTTCCAAAAGAAATTGCAGGCATTATGGCGGCGTGCATAATTTCAGACACCCTAAACCTGACTAGTCCTACAACAACTGACACTGATAGGGCAACCCTTGGGCGATTGGTTACACTCTCTGGAATTGACAAAAATGGGTTTGCATCAGATATGTTTACGGCCAAATCAAACCTTGACGGCTTGACCTCTGAGCAAATTTTATTAACTGACGCTAAGGACTTTAAGTTTGGTGAAAATCTCTATAAAATTGCTGTTCTTGAAACAACAAACCCCCAACAGGCACTGGAGAAGCGAGTAGAACTTGAAGGCGCAATGAATACTCTAAAAACAAAAGAAAACCTTGCTGGTATGATGTTTTTTGTTATCGATATAGTAATGTCAAACGCAGTACTTTTAGTAAGTAGCCAAGCTGACCTTGAACTTGCACAAAAAGCTTTTAACGTAGCCCCGGACCCAACCGGAGTTATTGTTTTGCCAGGTGTTGTTTCTCGAAAGAAACAAATTGTTCCCGCCTTTGAGAAGCTTTTTACCTGAACCTTTGATTACCTCTCGCGTTATTACTCTTCCTGTAGGACAACTTCAATCAAATTGTTATCTCTATAAAATTAACCAGGCCCAGGCTCTTGTCATTGACCCAGGGGACGATGCTGATTTTATTAATCAAAAACTCATCGACTATTCACTCGACCCGGTCGCGATTTTATTAACACATGGTCACTTTGATCATGTGCTTGGTGGCTTTGCAGTGCAACTGGCCTTTGGCTGCCCAGTCTACATTCACAAAGATGATGACTTTCTTTTAGAGCGAATGCGTGACACAACCATCCACTTTACTCAAACTGACCCTGGCCCAGCGCCAGTCATTACTCACTTTTTTTCAAACGAGAAGAAAATAGAGATAGGGGATACAACAATAACCATATTAAGATCCCCTGGACACACCCCAGGGAGCGTTTGTTTTTTTGATAAAAAACATGAAGTGTTGTTTTCAGGAGACATCATTTTTGCTGATGGCTCACGGGGTGGAGTAGATCACAGCTATTCTGACCGACAAGAATTGCTTTCATCAATTAAAGTGCTTTCAAAACTACCTAAAACCGTAACCATTTACCCAGGACACGGCGAAAGTTTCACGGTTAGCCAATTGGTTAGTGGGGTGAATTAACACCCCACGTGTTTCTTATGGCTTCCCTGGAACTTCATGATGAATAAAACAGCGAGCCTCATATGAGTCTTTTGCTCCAATTTTAATCAATGGATCATGATAGTTTGCAGGCTTGCCGTTCAGGATGCGCTGCGTTCGTGTAGCGTTTGGAACATCCTCTCCACACATTTTACAAATTGCTTTAAGCATTAAGGCCTCATCAGCAATTGCAATAAGTGTTGGCATTAAACCAAATGGTTCGCCGCGAAAGTCCAAACTTAAGCCCGCTACAATGACCCGCTTTCCTGCTAAAACAAGCTTCTCACAAACAGGAACAATACAACTGTCCAAAAACTGAGCCTCGTCAATCCCTATGACTTTGACCCCGGGGTTAACCATTTCCAAAATTTGCTCAGCGCAATCAATTGGTGTTGCGTGACGAGAAAGTCCGGAGTGCGAGTTTACCGTATTGTTTCCTTCATACCGGTCATCAATTGCAGGTTTAAAGAGATGTGTTTCTACTCCTGCAATATCAGCACGAGCTAAGCGGCCCAGCAAGACCTCTGACTTACCTGAAAACATGCAACCATATATTACTTCAAGGTGCCCAATAGGCATGGCAAAGCCTCCTTTAATCTGTTACTGCAAACACTCATTTCTACGCTTTTTGATGCTGTTATTCCAGTGGTGAAATAGGCCACTTATTCAATTGGGTTTCGCGCCATAATGGAAACGACAGGGGACTGGCCCGAGAGCTCTTGCAGCGACTGGTTAATTTCTTCTAACGTTATTTCATTTGCCAAAGCAATATCTTCTTCAGGCATTCTGATCACTCCATTCCAGAACAACTCTGTTGCCATTTCTCGGGCGATTGAGTATGGGGAGTCATATGACATTAACGTTCTCATGTTAATGAAGTTTCTTGCACGAGTAAACTCTGTCTCAGTTGCACCATCTGCTAAAAATTGGTGAAATACATCCATTAGTTCTTTCTGGGCTTCATTTGCCCTCTCTGGTGAAACTGAAATACTCATTTCAAATTCACTAACTCCATTGCGGAAGCTTATTCCTGAGCCTGCCGAGTACACCAGCCCAAGTTCATTACGCAATCGATTATAAATACGAGATCTTGTACCACGCCCTAAAATAAAGTTTGCTATGTTTTTAGTAAACCTCTCTTTGACCGTCATTGTTTCTCGCCCTTGAAGAAAGTAAGCAATATCAATTGATACTCGGTCCACGTCTTCCTTGTGAAGCAAGTTAGCTGAAACTGTTTTGGGTTTAGTCGGACGGTAGGTGTGTTTTGTTCCAGTGGGAGAGTTACTTAATAACTGGGTAATAGCTTCCTGTGCCTCTTTAACTTGAAAGTTTCCGGCAACACCAAGCACCATGTTCTTTGTCACAAAGTAGTCTTTTTGTATTGCAACAAGTTGATCACGAGTAATCGTATTAACATATGAAACCTCTCCCATGCCATCGCGAACATACAAGTGTTTTTTGCCGTACAGGTTGTTAACACTTTCACGATAGTAACGCTGATTAGGGTTACTCCATTTGTCACGGTATTCCTGTGAAATGATTGATTGCTCGTGAGCAAGGCGGGACTCAGGAATGGTCGCTGCAAAGGCCAGTTCGCGAAAAAGTGTAAGGGCGGGGTTAAGTGAAATTGCAGGGAAGTTTAATTCAAACCCAAGGGTAGAGCCACCAGTATATGCATTTTGAAATATACCATGATCCTCTTTAAATAATTCCTTTGCGTAGACATCAACAAACTTCTCAGTTCCTTGATGAACCATATGCTCCAATAAATGCATTGCACCCCAGACGCTTCCTTTCTCGTGCCATGAACCTGCCCTAAATTGTGCTTCAAATGCAATAGCCTGCACTGACTCCATAGGAAAGAGCGCTACCTTTGCACCGTTTACTTCAAACTCGTGGGGACGTACCATAACTGACAGTATAACACTGGGAAAAAGGTAATAAACGTGCTATAGTAAACCTGTGAGTCATTAATAAGGAGATCCACATGACCACGGTAAAGCAGACGTTTCTTAAAAGAAACCTCAGTGTCATTGCAGAGTACGTAAACACAAAAGGTGTACTCAGCCAAGAAGTATCTCAAGACTTAAGTACCTACGTTCGCTTCCAGATGAATCAAGGGCTATTCCCGTCCTCAGTTCAAACAATTGGAGAAGACTTGTATGTTCTGTCTTGGAAACGTGCAGTCGGCGAAATTGCCGTATGCTTTATCACAAATGCCAAAGTTGTAGACGATATAGTTTTCAGGTCAGAAAGCGAACAAACAAGACGTTTTCTGCAACAACTACAAGGGCAACCGGTACATGTTCTTGCAGCAGGTGTTGTAAATAACAACTGGCATCTGCGGGCCGAAATTGAAGGGTATCGTACGTCAGTCTCAGTAATCTCACCGTAAGAGGTGACTCACGGGTACAGATATTTTTTCTGTACCCTTTTTTGTGCTTATTCAGTAATACAAAGGTAACTGCCAACGGAGGACAACTCAGTTAAATAAAGCTCTTTAGTTTTAAATGTTGAAGCACTTCCTCCATCTAAGTTAATAGCATCAGCAATGCCTACACCAGTTTCTTCCTCAAGCCGTGATACATATATCGGAAGATCAGCAAGTTTTGGTCCACGAAAAGAAGAAGATGGGTCAAAAACCACAGCTACAAACAACTGGTTGTCGCCACTGACTGCAGCAAAAACACGTCGTGCATTTTTATCGTTATTAATAGCCAGCTTTTTGTTTTGCCCATTCTCACGCAAGACTGGTCCTGTTTGCACACCCCAAACGAGCGGATCTCGTGGAAGGATAGCGGTTACTCTGACAACCCCCATTTGGTTTACAGTTAAAAACCCGTTAAATAAAGCGCTCTCGTGGCCACTTCGATATTCTTTTTTGTTCGCAAAAAAGTAACCCACAGGTTTGTTTTCTTTAGTATAAAAACCTGCACTTGTTAGTGTCATACAAGAATGAGCGAGAGCCACATCAGTAGACACTTCAAATGTTTCAAAATTGGGAATAAGCGTGACTCGGTCAGCTTCAAACGGTCCGGCCCAAACTAAGTTTAGTTCTGCCGTGACAGTCTGCACGTCTTCCTCTTGAATTTCACTCAAGACAGTAGGCCTGTCAGCTGTCTTTTTCATAGTCAGCAAAAACACTCCAACACTTATTAAACCAATGACGGTGATAATTCCTATTCTTCGCATACCCTGATTATACTAGAATGGAGAAATGCAGCTAGTTATTTCAACGGATTCGATCGGAATTGCCTGTATTCCTACTCATTTTTTGGATGTTTGGGGGTTTGTCTTTCACCACAAGCAATTTACTGGTGTTGAAATGCTTGCTTGGCGCGGACTTCACCACAAAATGGAAGCCTTTAGATCGGCCGGCATCCCAATTACCGGAATGCATGGGAAAACAGGAGGCATGCGTGAAGCAAAACGACTCACACAGCTTCCCATGTACTTTGTTATGCAAGAAATATTTGCTCCTCTTTCTACTGAAATCAAAGAAACACAAAAAAATAAATTAGAATACCTTCTCGTACATGTGGAATATGCAAAAGAGCTTTTGGAGAACAATAACACTGCACCGATTCAGGCAGTTCCAATGCTTATTGAAAACGACACAGAGCGATCCTCACACACAAAAACTCTCTCAACGATTAAAACACTCACAGAGCATGGGGTTAACGCCAATATGGTCTTTGACGTTGTTCACGCAATTAGAAGCTTTAACGGCCCATTTGCAGAAAGTTTTAACCACGCACTTTTGGCCCTCACCCACATTAGTCCAACTGCGATACATTTGCCAGTTGGAACATACACAAGTGATTCACTTCCTTGGGAGAGATTAACTAGTAGTCAGTTTGCCGCACTTAGCCTGGCAATAAAGAAAGTTAATCCTAAGTACTTAATTATTGAGAACCAACAGGAACGAAGATATTCTTTTTTTTCGCCTAAAGGTGCGCGGCACCTTCAGCGAGCACGTAACGAGCGCATTATTGAAAAGCTACAGCAGATCGGTATACTGCAGTAATGCAAACGATCACCTGCAACAACTGTGGAAAAGAGATTGAAATTTCAGAGGCCTTGACGCATCAAGTTACTGAGGAGGTTATTAAAAAAACTCGGCAAGAGGCGCAGCAATCAGCTGAGGCACTGGCTAAAAAACAATTTGAATTTGAAAAAGAAAAACTTCTGGCACAAGTTGCTGATTCACAAGCCCAATCAACAAAACTCCAACAAGAGATTTTGTCACTTACACAAGAGATTCGTGCCTCAAGACGGGAAAGCGAAACCAAAACACTTGAAATGGAAAAGCGGCTGGCACTTGAGGAAGATAAGATTCGTCTCTCTGCTATGAAGGAAGCGTCCGAGCGGGAAGAGTTAAAATTGCGCGCCAAAGAGAAAACCATCGAAGACTTACAAAAAGCCTTAACCGATGCCCAACGGAAAGCTTCCCAAGGTTCACAACAAACACAAGGAGAGGTACTCGAACTTAATCTTGAAGAGGCATTAGAAAAAGCCTTTCCCCAAGACGAAGTACGAGAGGTACCAAAAGGAATTCGTGGAGCGGACCTAATCCATGTGGTCAAAGACCGCAATGGACAAATCATTGGAACGATTATTTGGGAAACTAAAAACGCCAAGTGGAGCCCAGGGTGGATTGAAAAGTTAAAAGAAGATCAACGAGCGGCCAAAGCTGACATTGCGATCCTTGCAACAGTAAATTTGCCAGAAGACATTGAACACTTTGCCTTAAAAAGCAACATTTGGGTGACTAGCACTAAAAGTATGCTTGAGTTGGCTCAAGCACTTCGATACCAGTTGTACCAGGTGGCAACAACAAAAGCTTCAGTTGAGAAGAAAAGTGAACAAGTGGAACTCCTTTATAGCTACTTTACAAGTCCCGAGTTTGTACACCGAATTGAGTCAATTATGGAATCATTTGAATCAATGAGAGGGGAAGTTGACCGCGAGCGCAAGTGGTTTACCGCCAAATGGGAACGGCAAGAAAAAATTATTCAAAAAGCATTAACCCAAACATCAGGGATGTACGGAAGCCTCTCAGGGGTTGTAGAAATGCCAGTTTCTCATCTACTTACAGGAGACTTAGGAGATGAGTCTTAAGCGTAGTAATTGATGTAGGGTCATAGATCGAGGCAGTCAAAACTTCATGTCCTTTTTTCTCAAAAAGCTGTACAATTTTTTTAACTTGGGTTGCCGTCACTAAATCAACTTTTGTAACGATAATAATTTCCTTTTTTTCGACCAAATCTTTCTTGTACGATGCCAGTTCAGTTCTAATGGTGTCGTAACTAGTAAGAGCGTTTTCATTTTCTGCTGAAATACAGTGTAAAATAACGTTGACTTTCTCGATGTGTTTTAAAAACTTAAACCCTAAACCTCGTCCAGTATGGGCTCCTTCAATCAGTCCCGGAATATCAGCTAAAATCTTTTTTTCCATTACTCCAAGGTTTGGTGAAAGAGTAGTAAAGGCATAGTTACCGACCTTTGCTTTGGCATTGGTTAACTCGTTAAGCAGACTGCTTTTGCCGGCATTAGGTAGCCCCACAAACCCAAAATCAGCAATCAATTTTAAGTTGATGTGAAACAAGCGCTTTTCTCCAGGGAGACCATTTTGTGCAAACTTTGGGGTTGTTCTGCGAGGAGAACGAAATTCAAAGTTTCCACGACCACCACGACCTCCTTTTGAAATTAACACCTTTTGTCCTACTTGGGTTAACTCAATAGTTTCACCACTGGTAACTAAGCCCGGCTCACGAATTGTTTCAATTTCAGTTAAGGTTGTTCCAATCGGGAGAAGAATGGTAATGTCGTTTCCGTCCCTGCCTGTAGCTTTCTTTTTGCCACCAGGAATGCCGGCTTCAGCCTCAAATTCAGTTTGGGTTAAGAATTGAGCAAGAAGGGTTAAATCACTTGCTGCTTCAACAAAAACGTCACCACCTCGACCACCGTTTCCACCGTCAGGACCACTTCCGGTCATTTTTCCAAACGAAACAATACCAGTGCCACCATGGCCACCAATAAAGGTAATTGTTGCCTCATCTATCATCATAGTAGCTCACAGTATACCTGAATGTGGTATATTTAACAAAAGTTATGGGGCGATTGCCTCAAGAGGAGTTAATGCCTTGGCAATTGGTGATGTTCTAACAAGCCTTCTGGTTACCAGTATTTTTGTTTTTTCCGTTGTCATTTACCTTAAAGTCCGGCTTTCATGGGTCTTTGCCGCAATCATTACGGTCATTGAATTCGTTCAACTGATAAACATTATGGCCAACCTTGATAATCCGCCTGCCGGTATTACGGTTTTGACAATATTTATCACATTTTTGTGGCTAGCTAAAACTAGCAAAGAATTTGATCGTTCAATAATTAGACGAGAGTAGTAATTGGCGGCCACTTACATGGCCGCCTTAAATTTATCCATCGGAACAGCAGTAAGTAACACTCTCCACTTTTTGGGGTAAACAATTGCTTTGCGCAAAATTTTATACATGTCCCAATCAAAATGAAGCGGCGTAACTTCTGCCGTTTCACCTTTAACGACCCCCATGTAGCACCAGTTAAAAATAACATGACTAATTTTTTCAACTGTTGTTTTTTTCTCTGTTAAGAGCACTACCTGATTTGGGTAGGGCCAAGCAGGTACTCGAATGCTTTTTATTGCCCCCTCAACACGAGCAAGATAATCGGGCAGTGTCTCGTCCCCACTGCAAACGCCGTAACACTTTCCAATTTGGGAATAAAAACAACCTGACTTCTCAAACGACAATCCTAAGTGTTTGGGGCACAAGTGAAACTCATTAGCCAGTTCCCAAAGACGCTCCTTGGCTTGGGTTACTGAACGAAATACCCCAACAACAGAATCAATCTCGCCTGTAGCCAACTCATGCACGGTCTTAATTTTAAAGTGTTCATTTTGATACACAACTGCGTGCATACTCGAGTTTCGCCGCAGCTGTTTATTGTGAAGTGGAGAGAGTGTTTTAACTAATTGTGATTCACGAAGTAGTGCCTCAATCTCACCATTGGTTGTTTCAAAGGACACAGCGGTAATCTCTTTCCAGATTAAAGCATCAGATCCCGTTAACACTCCACTAAAGTGAGATCTTACACGAGCTCTTATATTGTTTGCTTTTCCAACATACAGTACCGTTTTTTCTTTGTTTAAGAACAAGTACACCCCTGGCGACTGAGGAAGGTCATCAAATTGCTTTTGTGTCAGTCCTGGTGGGCAACTAATGCGGCCATGCACCAGTCGGTTTACCGTTTGGTCAAAATCAGGATGAGTTGAAAGTGTTGCTACAACATCAAACACGGCTTCAGCGTCAGGAAGAGCTCGGTGTCGGTCGTGAGAAGGGATATTAAGGGAGCGCAAAACAGAGTCTAAGTTAGCACGCGTTAAATTGGGAATTAAGGCTCGGGAAAGGGCCACACTGCACAGCTGTTTGGGCCGAAACGAAAAGCCTTCACGAGCAAATGACTCGGTAAGAAAACCTACATCAAAACGTGCATTGTGGGCAACAACAACTGAGTCGGTTAACAACTCAAGCAGTTCTTCTGCAAGAGTGGAGAAGTGTGGGGCCCCTGCAATGTCAGCTTCAGTAATACCAGTAAAACGAATAATCTCAGGAGGAATGTCCTCACCAGGGTCTACAAACCAATGATATTTTTTAAGTTTACCTTGTGAAGAGTGAACAATGCCAATTTCAATTATTTTGTTGCGCCTGGGGTCAAGGCCTGTTGTTTCAAGGTCAAGATAGGCAACAGAGTCAGATAGGGTTGCAAGTGGGTGTGTCTTCACGAGGCGGAAAGCGCTGAATCAATTAAACTCTTGAATTCAGCAAACGACGGTATGCCAACTTGTTTTGAGCCATTAATGTAAAACGTTGGGGTTGAGTTAACACCAACTGCGTTTCCATCAGTCATGCCCTTGGTAATTCGATCGTCAAATTTGTGATCAATAACGTCCTTTTTAAATTGATCAGCATTTAACCCTAAGTCTTTTGCGTATTGGACAAAGATATCAACCACATTAGACTTTTCTGACCAATCATCTTGTTTTTCATAAAGCACATCATGCATCTCCCAAAACTTTCCTTGTACACCAGCCGCCTCGGCTGCACGTGAGGCGTCCATTGCGTTCTTGTGCTGTGGAAGTGGAAAGTGTCTAAAGACCATTTGTATCTTGTCGCCATAGTCTTGTGCTATTTGCTTGGTAATAGGGTGCGCGGCTCCACAAGCCGGACACTGAAAATCTGCAAATTCAACAATCACCACTTTTGCTTCATTGGGCCCGCGCCTATATACATTCTCTGCAACTAACAGGTTACTAGCTACTGGGGTAGCAGGAGTTTTAGTGGCAGGGGTGCTGGTTGTGAAAAACAAAGAACCAACAACAACCACCAAAATCGTTGCTATTCCAATTCCTAGTAATACTTTTGTTTCGTTATTCATTTGTTTTTTCTTCAGTCTGACTGGCGTGCTTATTGTTTCGCACATAAAACACAAGACACACTATGATAACGGTGAAGGCAACAAGTGACAAGAAGGGGATTGTGATAAAGCCAAACCATGCAATAAATTTAGTCGTGCAGCTGGCACCAATTGTGCAAGGAGCTAGCCCTTCAGGAATAATTTTGTTGTACAACAAATTGTGATAAACAGAAATTACCAGACCAACTAAAGCCAAGGGAAGGCTATAGAGAACAACTTGCCTGTCTTTTTTTATAATTCCAGTGCCAAGAAGCAAGACCTGTGGATACATTGCAATTCTTTGGTACCAACACAATACACAGGGGGTAAAATGCGCAACTTCACTAAAGTAAAGACTGCCGATGGTTGCGACAAGTGCTTGAGCCCAAGCAATGTAGAGCGCGTTTTTACGTAAAAATTGCATTGTGTTGCTCACTGTACCAATTTGCTTAAAAAAATTCAACTCATTTTTAGCTGGGTGTTACAATTGACCCATGAAGAACGATAAATTTAGCGCAGTCTGGCTTTCACACTCATCTTTGAAAGATTTTATCACCTGTCCAAGGCTTTATTTTTTGCGTGCGGTATACAAAGACCCACTAACAGGACACAAGATTACTCAGGTAACGGCACCACTTACCTTAGGACAAGTTGTTCACGACACCATTGACTCGATTTCAGCACTTCCTGCAAGTTCACGGATGGATACACCACTTATGGGTAAGTTCTTAAGTCTTTGGGGTGAGGTAACTGGAGAGCGAGGAGGGTTTAGAGACCCTGATGAGGAGAAAACATACAAAGAAGCAGGAGTAGCAATGATTGAGCGCTTGGTGGAGCACCCTGGTCCACTTCTTGAGAAAGCAATCAAAATTAAAGAGGAGTTGCCTCACTATTGGTTTAGCCAAGAAGAGGGTTTTATTTTGTGTGGAAAAATCGATTGGCTTATTTATAAAGAAAACACTGACAGTGTTCACATCCTTGACTTTAAAACAGGGAAGAGAGAGGAAAGTGATGACTCACTCCAGTTACCGATTTACCATATGCTGGTTAAAAATACGCAAAACCGAGAAGTCTCAGGGGCCTCATATTGGTATTTACAAAAAGACAACGAACCTGTCGAGAAACCTCTTCCAGAAACAGCTCGAGCTGCTGACGAAATCATGAGTATAGCTAGGCGTATGAAATTGGCAAGGCAACTTGCTCACTTTACCTGCCAATCAGGCAACTCCGAAGGCTGCCGTCACTGTGCACCACTTGAGGCTATCAAAAATGGGAAAGGTAAAAAAGTTGGGGTCAGTAAAATGCGCCAGGACATTTATATTCTGTGATATATTAACCAATGATTAAAATTGGTTCTAAAGCTCCAAACTTTGATCTTCCAGATGAGGACAACAAACATTATCAACTCACTGATTTTTCAGGAAAGTGGTTGCTCATTTATTTTTATCCAAAGGACGACACTCCAGGTTGCACAGTGGAGGCGTGCACCTTTCGAGATGCACAGGAACAATTTAACCAAATGGACGCGAATATCGTTGGTATAAGTTGCGACTCGGTTGCTTCACACAAAAAATTTGCACAGAAACACGCCCTTCCATTTGTATTGCTTTCAGACACAGAAAAGAAAACTGTTTCAGATTATGGCGTGTGGCAAAAAAAGAAATTCATGGGGCGGGAATTTATGGGAATAGTGCGTTCGTCATTTCTCATTGCACCAGAGGGCTTAGTTCAAAAAATATATGAGAAAGTTAACCCCTTAACTCACACTAAGGAGGTACTTACTGATATTCAAAAACTTCAAGAAAACGATCCGAAGGGGATTTAAGTAAACAAGACTAGAAGGTTGGTACACAAATTATCATCGGGAAGGCTGCCGTAAACCAGCCCATGTGGATAGTCATATAACGAATTCTGCATTCAATTCTTCTGTTTGGGAAATTAAACACACCAATTACATCACCTTGTGGTGTACCTGTTGGTTGAGGGGTTGCAGTCGCTGTAGGTGTTGGGGTCCCGGTAGGCGTTGCGGTAACAGTTGGACTCGGCGTTGGAGTAATAGTTGGTGTAGCCGTGGCAGTAGGCGTTGCGGTGGGAGTAGCAGTAGGGGTTGGAGTGGCTGTTGGGCTTGCTGTCGGTGTTTCTGTTGTTTCAGGTGTTTCCGTAGGGCTTGCAGTCGGTGTTGGTGTTGCTGTTGCTGTGGCAGTTGGGGTAGCAGTAGCCGTAGCGGTTGGAGTGGCAGTTGGCGTTGCAATAACAAACGCCAAATTGTGGGGATCTGATTGGTCAAGAATTACAAAATCATTGGCGTCGTTATCTGTGTCCACGCCACGGCCAAACAACTCATCTAGTTTGCGTGCAATACTTCCACCACTTGATGGGTTTGGAACTGAAACACCAGCGCTGTCAGTTGCGTCTCCCATACCAACTTCGTCAACAACTTCTTGGGTAACGTCATACAAAACCACTCGGTTATCTACAGCCACATTTCCACTTGCTGAAGAAGTTGAAGAATACTCTTGATCAGAGGTAACGCCACCGGTGTAATTAGGATGGCTTACAAGCAGATACTTTCGAGCAGGAACACTGCCTGACATACTGGCAATAAGAGTGTGCTCAGTTCCACCTGCAGTTTTTCTGGTTATCTTCCAACCATCAACAGACAAGTCTCCATTTGTAGGGTTAAAAATTTCAACAAATTCATCTTGAGTGTTTGCACTGGTCCTAGTTTGAACTTGAGAAATAACTAAGTGGGTAGTTGCAGCCAAAATGGGGGGAGTTAAGTTACTGGCCAATAGAGCAAGAAGAGTAACACCAATTGTCTTTATAATATAACCACTCTTGTGGGACATAAATATAATTTAAGAATAGTGATTTACTAAAATAGATGTCAAGTGGAAAACAAAGGTACTTATCCCCACAAGCCATGTTGACAGCTCTTGAGTAGATTCTACCTAACCCAGGAAAACAATGCTAAAGTTACTGGTATGATAAAACCCATCACGCTCGCAGAGCTTTTTGCGGGTTTTGATAAACACCAAATAATTGCTTTAGGAGAGACTCATCATGGCAAGCACGAAAATGTGTTTAAGGAACTAGACAGGTTTGTTAGTAACTTTGATGAAATATTTTACGAAAAACCAATAAGTGATCAAGGGTCACTCGACAATTATATTAAGACTGGCAAGCTCGACACAAGGTTGAATGAATTAATAGAGGGTGCAAAATACGAAGGTAAAGATATAAGGGGAACACTGATAACGATATTAAACTTCTCGAGAAATCACCAAATTCCAATAGTAGCAATCGATTCATCTAAGAAGCAGACTGACGTTTACTATAAAAAATCTGAAATTGGTAACTATTACCATAAAGGGGACTCTCGAGAAGAAGATATGTTTAATAATATAATTGAAAATTGCAAAGATGGACAAAAATACCTCTTAATTTGTGGCGCCAGGCATTTAACTTTGGGAAAGCATAACAGAAGTAATGTCGACACTTTAGGGACAAGATTACAAAACAAATTTGGCGACAAACTTTTGAGAGTCGCCCTCGTTTCCGATCAGATAGAACACTATATTCAAGATTTTGATTACTATCTTGCATAGATAATCTTAATAACCCAAACACACATAGTGTCAAGGGATAAGTGCCAAAACAAAGGCCGTGGCATTTCGCTGGCTACCTTTGTGGGCTTATTACTGTTTGTATCAAAAACTTCTAAAACACAGTAAAGACTCAATTGATTACCAAATTTTTAAACAAAAGGAAGCAATAAATCCGGGGCACCCGGGGAGAAGTGCCCCGTATCGGTGTTATCTTGCAAAATGTCGCTTGCTGCGACTAAATGGACCTGGGAAGGTTGGTTTTGGACCCTCCAAAGTTGAAATAGGCGGCGGAATAACCAATCCGCTTAGTGAGCTACTTTTTCTTACAAACCCATGTTTTGCAAGAAACTTTCTTAGCGCGGCCAGCTGACGAACGTCCGTGACCATAATTAGCCTCCTTTGGCTCTTTTTGCGCTTTAGTAATTATAGCACCTATAGGCAAATGACTGCTCAAATTTGGTTATTAAAAGATAATTTTTAAAACTTCTTTTTGCATCTGCTATTATGAAAGTATGAGTGGTTTAAGTGAAAAGGTGACGGGGTACCTGATGCTTGTCGTTGGACTTCTAGTTATTTTTGCAGCGGTTTTTAGCGTCTATCAAGTCTTTACAAAACAGGCCATGCCAATAAATTTATTTTCTTTCCCCGGTATCTCAATTGATTTAAGTAAAGTTGTTGCTTCACAACTACCACAAGACGTTTCACTTCCCCAAGGAACACAAATGCAACAGGAAGTGATTCCTTCAAAAATGATTAATGACTCAGCAAACATTGCAGCTCACTTGTTTTTCATGGGTTTTGTTGCAAGCGCCGGGTATAAAGTTGCCTCCCTTGGTGTAGAAATGCTCCGACCAATTCAAGTTAAGGTAAGAGAGACAACTGATAAAACGTAAAAAAGTAGTACTTGACTCACGACAGACAAGTTTGCTTCAATGATGTATGGCAAAAGCAAAACTAACTAAAAAGCTTACACGAAGTACGACAGACAAGGTATTAACTGGCGTCATCGGAGGAATTGCAGCTTATTTCGGAGTCGACTCAACACTCCTTCGCTTGGCTTGGCTATTAATCGTTGCCTTCACAGGCTTTGTCCCAGGATTGGTCGCATATATTATTGCGGCTGTTGTTATCCCAGAGAAATAAGGTGCAAATTAAATCTTCAGGCTTTACCCACATTGTTACATTACTGGCAGGAGTAGTTTTTGTTGTTGTTGTAGGTGTACTACTGGCAACAACTATTAAGTCAACATCCACATTTGAGTCACAAACTGCAATTGCAAGTGTGGCACCAACCCTTGTTCCGACTCTAGCGCCAACCCCTACACCCAGTCCAACGCCAACTGTTACACCAACACCAACTCCCAGTCCCACACCAACCGTAACTCCAACAAAAACACCAGCGCCAACACCTAAGCCTGTTTCAGGGCCTCCTGGAAGTGGTTACTCAAGAATTACTGTTCACACAGAAGTAGGCGACTTTGTGAGTGACGTCGTTTCAATTGATATGTCAGCTGCAACCATGGTAACTGACACCGCTTCAGACAGTGATTGCCCAAATGACTGCCCAACTTTACCTTTGGCAGAGTATATTTCTAAAAATGGAGGGTTTGCAGGTATCAATGGAACATATTTTTGTCCACCTGACTATGCCGACTGTGCATCAAAGAAGAGTGCATTTGATTTTCCAGTCTGGAACTCAAGACTTTCAAAGTGGATTAATCAGGGAAACCTTTTTTGGAATGACCGCGCTATGTTTTATCGAGATGGGGGAGGGTCACACTTTATGCGTGACGCTAAAAGCTTTGGTGGAGGGCTCACGGCAGGGATTGTGAACGCTCCAGGACTTGTTTCAGGTGGACAAGTTATTGCTGACCAGTACCCTTTGTCTGACAAGCAACGAGCAAAAGGCACAAAGGGGGGAATAGGCAGCCGAGGTAACACAATTTACCTTGTTATTTCACGAAACGTAACCATGGTTGAATTTGCCAACGTTTTTAAAAGCTTAGGTGCAGACTCTGCCCTAAACCTTGATGGGGGAGGCTCGTCTGCCTTGTGGTTTGGGGGGTATAAAGTTGGTCCGGGAAGGGCACTACCCAACGCCATCATCTTCAAGCGGTAACAAAGACCTGTAATATTTGACTTTTGTATGTAATTTTGATAGAATCGTGCTCGAAATTGTATTAGTTGGAGGAAATAGAAATGACTTCGACAAATGCGGTTGATCTTAACAAAGTTCCGTTTGCACAAAAATGGGAAACAAACGTTTGCGATGGGACAATTTTGCTGACCCATCCAAGTAACCTAGGATCAATGGTGTATGTACCTGACCAAGGAATAGTGATGGTCATGTCTAAGCAAAACCCGACACAGGTTGAAATCACAAATGGAATCAGCTTTCACTTAAGATATGCTGATTTTTCGATACCCTTGGTTGAGAGACTATTGGAGGCTGAGAACAACGCACTTTCAAATAATCGCAAACCGGCGACTCAATTAAACTCGCCCTTTGCCGTTTTTGAATATCTCAAGGCTCATGGCAATAAAATGGTTGCGGTCATTCAGTGCACACATCACCCAAAGTGGGTGATTATTGAAGACCAAGCCGATTTGGCCAAACTTGAGGCAGCCATTTCCACTTGGAACAAACCAGGTGTCCCACCAGTTGAACAGCTAGCTGCAAAAAACGTCATTAAGCTTTTCACCAACAACTGGACTGGGAATTTCTACGTTATAAAACGCAAAGGGGACCGCCGTTGGCGGAGTATTGTTGTTAAGTCAAGTCGATCGGACTCGGATGCCATTGATGATATTTTTTTCCAAACACCACTGGACGATGAAGTTGAATATGGGGCAGTCACCTGCCACACCTGTGGGTTTCAAACGGGAATAATGCATTGGAGATACGATTTAGGCGACAAAATGAAAGAGCTTGAAATCGCTTGGAACAATCACCATGATACGGGGTGCTCTACCCCTCGTCTCTCCTATGTGTAAGCGAATGCGCGGACCCAAAAAAGGTCCGCGTTTTTTTTGAGTCATCTGTTGACACATGAGCCCCATAATGATATATTCATAATCCAATTAGTTGTCTGGAGGAAGACAATGTATTCAGTTGTTCAACCTGAAAAAGGTCCGATCGAAACATTCCTCAGTGAGGTTCTACGCATATTGGGTATTCAAGCCAAAGCGCTCACCTCAGTCAAGGAAGGATTTGCTGATGCAGGAACTGGAGAAGGTTGGAAGGTGCTACTTAAAACTGGAGAGGTATTATGTGTCGCACCAAATCCCAACGAAGCGGGATGGATCGTAAGCCACGAAGGCAAAAAGTTATATGCCAAAACAGTGGAAGAAATCGAGTCCCGGATCAGAGAGCTTTGTCAGTAGACCCGTTGTAAAGTCTCGGAAGGTAACACTTTCGAGATTTTTTTGTGCCGTTGAAATTGCCCATAATATGGAGTAAAATCCTGACTATTCACATATAAAAGGAGAGAAACTGTGATAATTGACTATGTTAAGTTTCGTGAGAATGCACTTGGTATGGTTGTTGATGGGTATGTACCCATCTTTTGGGAGTTTAACGATCAAATGTCTGAGATTGTGAATGAATGCATTTGGAGAGCCAAAAAGGATGGGAAAACGGAGCTTACTTTACTGATCGACAGTAATGGTGGAAGTAACTGGGCTTTTAATTCAATTCGCGGAACAATGATTGAAAGTGGAATAGTTTTTCGCGGACTGGTTTTAGGGAAAGCACTTTCAAATGGCTTTAACATTCTGCAGGCGTGTCACCAAAGGGAGGCACTTGCCGGTGCAACCTTGATGTTCCACTGGGGGAACCAAACATTCAATAACAGTGAACTTAACGCCATGATTAATGATGAAGCTTGGGTAATAGAGTTTGCAATCGAAAAAGAACTTCAGACACTACGGTTCGTTTCAAAAAGAACTGGTATATCTGAAAAACAGTTACGCAAGATTGCGGTTCAAGAGCGATTCTACCCAGCAAAGTTTGCGCTCAAGGAAAACATGATTGACAAAATCATTGACGAGATTCCAATGGCCGTAAAAAAGTCACTCAAAGAAATTCGGCCAGACGAGCCAATTCCTGAACCAAAAAAGAAACGACGCAGTGATCGCATTTAGGAAGCGCGGCACATCTAAAAAAGAAGATGTGCCGTTTTTTTTGTTTTAAGTTGCAGAAAAGTTAAAATTGCTTCAGAATGGAGTTTAAGGGGGTGACTTTACGAAATGGCCAAAATTAAACCACTACATCATGGTCCAATGATGCCACTTGCAATAATGGCAGTGTTTGCCCTAATGGTGCCAATACTCGTCGTTTCAAATAACACCAATGAAATTAAGAGAAGTAACGCTATGCGAATGAGGGTACCAACGAACGAACCAACGTATCAGCTCACAAATGAAGATCCAACCGCAACTCCGATGATGACGCCAAAAGCGACAAACAGAGGAATGATGAAGTACTAAAAAACGCTTGTGTTAAGGGTTAAAAGAGGCTACAATGCCAGTTGTTAGCCTCTTTTTTTTGTATGGACATTGGAAAAATTATTCAAGTAGAAATCACTTCAGAGCTCTCTAAGAGCTACCTCGACTATGCGATGAGTGTCATCGTTGCGCGCGCACTTCCTGACGTTCGAGACGGACTAAAACCAGTACATCGTCGTATCCTCTTTGCCATGCATCAAATGGGAATGGGACCGGGGGCTGCGTACCGCAAAAGTGCAACTGTTGTTGGAGAGGTACTGGGTAAATACCACCCTCATGGAGATGTACCGGTATACGAGGCAGCAGTTCGTTTGGCCCAGGACTTTTCAATGCGATATCCACTCGTTGATGGGCAAGGAAACTACGGAAGCGTAGATGGTGACCCGCCAGCTGCCATGCGTTACACGGAAATGAGACTGGCAAAAATTGCAGAAAGTATGTTACTTGATATTGATAAGGGAACTGTTGACTATGTTGATAACTTTGACGCAACACTTAAAGAGCCTTCATACCTTCCCGCCCTCCTTCCCAATTTACTACTCATGGGTTCCGAAGGTATTGCCGTCGGTATGGCAACGAACATTCCACCACACAACTTAAAGGAAGTGGTAAACGCTGCAATTGACACTATTAAGAAAGGTAGAGCTGTTATTGAGCAGGCTACCGTTGACGAAGAAGCAGCCTACTTTATTGGTAAAATTGACAAGATTGCAGCAGGAACTGGGGAAGACTTAACTGAGGAAGATCTTCACAAATTATCAGCAACGTTTGAAAGTGATATTACCCTTCAGGAACTGGTGGGCCATGTGCCAGGACCAGATTTTCCAACTGGAGGCGCAATCTACGACGCTAACTCTCTGATTGACGTGTATGCCACAGGACGTGGACGAATTGTTGTTCGCGGAATTGCTGAGATTAAAGATGGCAAAAAAGGGAGAACCATTATTGAAATCACTGAGCTTCCGTATCAAGTTAATAAAGCAGTCCTAGTCGCAAATATCGCTGACCTTGTTCGAGACAAGAGAATTGTTGGAATTGCAGCGCTTCGGGATGAAAGTGACAAACAAGGTATGAGTGTGGTTATAGAGTTAAAGCGCGACGCTAAACCTAAGAGTGTTCTCAATAACCTTTACAAACACACAAAACTACAAAGTACTTTCCCAGCTAACTTTGTGGCACTTGTTAATGGAACGCCACAAACAGTAAACCTTAAGACCGTTGTAACCGAATACGTTAAACACCGACAACACGTTATCTTAAGACGAACGATTTTTGAGTTAACAAGTGCAAAGAAACGCGCACACATCTTGGAAGGCTTGAAAATTGCCCTTGACCACTTGGACGAAGTAATTGCCACAATTCGGGCTTCTCGTACACAAGATGAGGCAAAAACAAACTTAATTGCAAAATTTAGTTTCAGTGAGATTCAAGCAACTGCAATTCTTGATATGCAGCTGCGCCGTCTGGCGGCCCTTGAGAGAGAAAAAATTGAAGCAGAGTACAAAGAGATTATGGCAACAGTTGACCGCTTAATTGCAATCTTAAAAGACCCTCAAAAACCATTAGGAATTATTGTTGAAGAGTTAGGTATTTTACTTGAAAAGTATGTAGACAAGAGACGAACTCGAATTTTCAAGTCCAAACTCGGTGAGTTTAGTGAAGAAGACTTAACACCAAAAGAGGACACTCTTATTACTGTTACCAAAACTGGTTACATTAAAAGGGTGCCAAAGAGCACATACAAGGCCCAAGGCCGAGGTGGCAAGGGAGTAATTGGAATGACCACTAAAGATGAGGACGAAATAAAGTTCTTAGTTTCAGCCACAACTCACGATCAACTCTTGTTCTTCACAAACCGTGGACGAGTATTTGGGGCAAAGGCTTGGGAAATTCCTGAAAGTGGCAGAACTGCCAAGGGTCAGGCGTTAGTTAACATCATTAACCTTGAGTCGGGCGAGGAGATTATGTCAATTCTTCCTTTAGACAAAACTGAGGTGAAACACTTAATTATGGCAACTGCTCATGGTGTCGTTAAAAAGAGTGCCTTGTCTGAATTTGAAAATTTGAGGTCAAATGGCCTCATTGCAATTAAACTAGCAACAGGGGATGCTTTAGTCAAAGTGAGACCAACGACGGGGAAAGATGATGTATTAATGCTAACCCGAAACGGCCAATCAATCAGATTTGCTGAAAGTGACGTTCGACCAATGGGAAGAGCCACAACTGGGGTTCGAGGCATTAATCTGGTAGGGGATGACGCGGTCATTGGGCTTGAAGTTTTTGCCTCAAACACTAAGGGAACACATACCGTGTTAACGGTTTCTGAAAATGGATTAGGTAAACAGTCAAAGATTGAATTGTTCCCGCTTCAAAAGCGTGGTGGAAAGGGAGTTCGAGCAGTAGTTGTTGGGGCAAAAACTGGGAAACTGGCCAGTGCAATCATGGTTTTGGAGAAAGAAACAGACCAAATCATCATGACCTCAAAATTTGGTCAAGTGATTAATATGACCTTAAAAGACATTCCACATATGGGTCGCAGCACCCAAGGTGTTATACTAATGCGTTTCGCTGACAAAACTGATCACATTGCGGCAGTAACCGCTGTCATGGGAAGCCCTGACATTACTGAGGAAACTCCAAAGAAGGCTGAATAACTAGTAAATTTGAAAGGTTTAAGTCAAATGGCTAACGCCAACGATACAATTACAGTTCGTATTCCGAATGAAATTGGTTTGATTGATTACAAGAAAAGCAAATTTAACGAACACTATGTGCCGGTGATACTGCCAGCGGGGGTACACCGAGTGAAAAAAATTCGAAATCCGTATGGATATGAAGTTCCTTGGTTGGTTTTGGCAGACAACCCAACGGTTGGAATATCCGAGGCTGCCTGGTTTAAGTTAGGCAACGCAATTACTGTGTAGCCCAAATTTGGCACATACCAATAGGTATGTGCCTTTTAATTAATTACGGTGGTTCGTTTTACATTATTTTTGCCCGTGGCTAGTGCCTGATACTCTTCATACAGCAGTTGCTGAACGTCCCTGTAAGTCACATTACTTGAGCGATAACGATCAATAATAGATATGTTTAAAATTTCTCGATAAAGCGCAACACAGTTTCTGTCGTACTCAGTGTAGTCAACCTCTTCCATTTTTATTCCCGTTCCATCTCCATCCATATCCATGCCATGCATAAGGTGCTCAAAACCAATAAGGTTTAGTTGCTCCTCACCAATTGTAGAAAAAATATAATCTGCTTCGTCAGTTTCCAGATCATAGTTGGAGTTTTCAAACAAAATTAACGCCTGGTTTAACTCTTGTACTTTGAGGGCAGCAATCCGCGTCGCATTTTGATGCGCTCGCTCAAGTAAGGCAGGATCAGTTCGTTCACGCTCTCGATCCATTGCACGATTATAAACTAATGAGAAACGTGTTTCATGACCAATTAAAGGAAGCCTTCAGTGACCGCGTCCATGAAAGGCCTCATGAACGTCCTTTAAGTGTTTGTTGGTCACATGAGTGTATATTTGTGTTGTTGCAATGTTTTTGTGTCCCAGCATCTCTTGAACACTTCTAATGTCAGCACCAGCAATTAGTAAGTCTGTTGCAAATGAGTTGTGACTTAAAATTCCATCGGTCACCAAGTTTTGTGTTGGTGAAACAGTAAAGTCATACACGGTATATCGAGGCGAGGGTAATCTTTCAATCTTCTTTATTTTTAACCACTTAGCATTATCCATTGCAATAATTTGCTCTAGAAGATCAAGCTTGCTACTTTTAATTTGAAATCTATGAAAGGCTTCAATAAATTTTTTCACGGTTGCCCTCGATGGTAAAACTTCAGAAAGATTGCGCCGGGACTTTATAGAATGCTCTGTTGTTAAATAATGCCAAAGTCCTTTTTGCCCAGTATTTTCGAATTCATTGATAATTTCAGTAAGAATTCCTTGAACCGGGAGTTTTTCAGTAAAGCGACTGGTGTGAGTTGTCAAAGTTGGTGCTTTGATAGTGGGGACTAACTCAATAAATTTCTTTTGGCTAGGAGCATCAATTATGTGTAGTGTGTACATTGTATGCTCGATTTGTTTTCCTTGGGGGAGCACTACATTTCTATTTCTTTTCAGCAAATGGGCATCAATTCCGAATCGTAATAGAAGCATCTGAATGTCCTTCAAAAATTCTTTAGAAGCGGAAAAAAAGCGAGGGTCATCATTTGTATTTCCTTCGGCATCATAAATACCAGCAATCAGCTGGAGAACTTCCTCGTCAGTAGATTGAAAAAACAGCTTTGGAATTCGGCGAGTCTTTGACTTGTCGACAATTCCAATTGTGCGTAGCCAATTTACAAATTCGACTGAATAACAAAGAAGTTGATATGAGTTACTCTTTTTACAAGCCTCAACGCTAGCCATCTTTGTAATATACTTTTGAGCAATTGGCAGGTAATAGAGCAAATTAGATTCATTTTTATCAAAGATGATCACGGCTCGGCGTGCTTCACTAATAACTCCGTCTCCAAGAAGATATCCAATGATACGTGCCATCTCCGGGTCCACCTGTTTCGTCCCTTGTGTTTGTATCTGCTTAATGCCAACTATATAGTCATTTATTTTTAAGTCCTTCAGTAAGACTTCTGCAATTCCGCTATTTGTTAAGCGAAATAGACGATGATTTGAAGAACACACAAGCTCATACCCATCGGCCCAAATGGAATATAGTGACGCACTATGCGTCTCTTTACCGATAATGACAGCCTTTTTAAGGCTACAGTCTTTTGTGTTTACTCCAACAACGTCTGATGCGGTCTGAAAATACAGATCACGAGCGGAAACTATGCATTTTTGTGTAAAGATTCTTGTTTCAGGATGTAGACAGTGCCTAAGTACATGTGGGGTAACGGTCACTGGTATCTTCATTTTGGCGGCATACTTTTTAACCATTCGCTGAACTGACCTTACAGTTAGTCTCATTTGGTCGTTTGTTGCAGATGGATCAACTTTTCCTTTATGACGAATAAAAAGTGGCTCAAAGTGGTCACTCCGAGCTGCCACATATTGATGTAGCCAATCAGCCGCTCGAGCGGAAAGGAAGACAACGCGTGCTTTGCCACCTTTTCCGACAACACCAAACTCACGTCGCTCAAGATCAACCTTATCAAGGTTTAATCGCGTTACCTCAGAAACACGAAGTCCGGTACTAAACAACAGCTCTAAAATTGCCTTGTCTCGCTTACCAGCCAACGACGTTAAGGTTGGTGCAGACAAAAGAAGATCAACTTGGTCACCAGTCATAAAAGTAATGGTGCGATCAGCAACCTTTGGAAGTTCAATTTTGTCGGCTGACATCACTTGCTCATCATTTTTGGTAAGCCACTTTAAAAACGATCTAATCGCAATTACGTGGTACCCCTGGGTTCGCTTCGCCAAAACTCCACCTTTGCCATCGGTTAAGTTTGCTAAAAATAGGCGATATTTGTGAATTATTTCAGCGTCGATAGCCTCAACTTCACCTAGAGAATGGGCGAGAGCCCAGTCGGAGAAGCGAGTGAGGTAGTGACGGTAATTTCGTACTGTTAAGGGGGAACTGCCGCGCTCGACGGTTAAATAATCTAAATACGTATTAATTTTGCGCTCAAGCTGAGTGATTGCACGTTCTTCGTTCTCCAGGGCAGGGGACATAGATACATTCAATGTAAAAGAGAGACCACAAAAAGTCAACATTGTGCGACATATTGCGTTTTCAAAGATTTAATGGGTTTTGGTAACAAAAAAACAAAAATAGACATGATAAGCATTTGTCATATTTCATGACTACTCCATTCAATTTTAAAAATAAGAAACAGAGATAAAACACACGACTTAAAGGGTGATATTTAGAGGTTTTAGTAGACTAATGTAAGTACCTACCAAAGTCCAATAATGAGGCTAAACCAGGCCTCACAAAATGCGTTTTAAGGCCTGTCTGACGCACCAGACGTCTCCTTAATCATCTGTATAAATTAGCCATTTAAAATAGGCGTGTAAATTGACCTTATATTGAGCCTAAGCCAAAGTTTTATTCGGTTTCAGTTCGGTTTAAACATAAAAAGATAGATACTTTTAAGGGAGCATTTATGTGCAAAACAGCTCCTGGCCGATACTTGTAAGCAGTTTGCACAACATTTACATAAAAAACGCCTGGGATAAATACATACACTCCTCTCACTATGTTGATATGTCGCAAAAGTTATATTGTGCGACGATATTAATCTGAACAAGTAAGTGTATCAAAGTGTATCACTGTTACAAGCTGGGACACTCAGCCTTGAGAGGACAACGAAAGCTTTGTGGATTACGCAATTTGCTCGCCGCGCTTCTCTCCAAGCTTGATTAGTCTTAAAATTATTTTGAACAAATGTGTCGCAATATCTCATAACGTGAAAACAATCCTCTCTCCCCGTGAAAACTATTCCACAAATAACACCTATAATTTTGTTACACGACTCCTCCACTCCTACCTGTTTTGAGGCAAAAAAATGAAATTTGTGAATAAAAATTGAAGCTAATTAGCCTCGCCAATTTGTGGCTACAATCATGGCTATAAAGACAATAATACCAACTATTAGGTACTCTCGAACTGTGGCTGCAAACAGGTGCCCATCCCAGTACGACTGAGCTAGACCTAAAATGACATAAATCGAAACTGTTAAAAATATTGACCCAATGACAACTGTCACTGGCCAGAAAAAGAGAAACAAATAAATACTTGCTGTAAGAAGAGCTAAGGCAATGGAATGGGTTACCATTCCCTTCTCAATGACTGAATCAAGTTTTGTCACCCACAAGTTTGGCAAATATAATAAAAAGCTAATTAAAAAGACGAACAAAAATGGCAATACTGGACCATTTTTAACAGAGATCACAGCGTCAAAAAGAAGGAACGAGGTAAACAGTGTTAAGACAAATCCCACACTTTTGGCCGACCGAACTAAAGCAATCGTACGCACTGCAGAGACAGTAAAGATGTTACTGGTCAAGCACAATGCATAAAGCCCAAACCCGTAGAGAAACAAAATAGGAAGTCTTGCCCAAATAGTCGTGGGAAGAAGAAACCAAAAGAGACCAACTCCAAGGGTAAACATCATTGGCTGAATCAAAGTAAGAAGTGTTGCGTCTTTACCCAAGCCATCCTTAAGGGACCACACAAACAGCAGTAACGTTGCCAGGGTTAGAAGAATAATGGGAACAAAACTTTGTTCGAAGTTTGAGTAAACTACAAAAACAAATCCAAAGGAAAGCAATAAAGAAGTTGCAACAAACCGCTGTCTTTTACTCATGCATTCATATATACGGTGTCAACATCGTCCTGGTCTTCAATTATCTCAAGCAATGACATTAACTTCTCTCCAGTTGCTTCATCAATAGTTACCATCGTAATTGGTTTCTCAATAAGTTCTGCTCTACTAAAAACAACACCTGCGGCTTCTGCCTTTTTCTTGACAATATATAAGTCATGTGGCTCAGTAAAGACATCAAGCCCACCTTCCGTTTCAACAACATCAATAGCGCCTGCATCAATCAGTGTTAAAGTTACACTATCAACATCAACAGGTTTTTCAACAAAAAGGTTGCCTTCATGCTTAAAGTTAAAGGAAACGGCACCAGGACCTGCAAAACTGCCACCATTTCTTTCAAGTAAAAGTTTAATCTCCTGAGCTGTTCTATTTTTGTTGTCAGTTGTCGCTTTAATAATTAAACCCACACCACCTGGTCCAAAACCTTCGTAGACAACTTCTGACAAACTCTCCCCTTCTCCACTGCCTTTGCTAATGGCTCGTTCAATATTTTCTTTTGGCATGTTGGCAGCTCGCGCTGTATCAACCATGATACGAAGTTTAAAGTTACTATCAGGGTCAGCCCCTCCCCCTTCTTTTGTGGCAATTGAGATTTGACGAGCAAGTTTACTGAAGAGTTTTCCACGTTTGGCATCTTTAATGCCTTTAGCGCGTTGTGTTGTTGCCCAATGTGAATGGCATGCCGGTGACCATCCTCAGTCTGTGGGCC
>CAYQUL010000004.1:20843-30074 GCA_964420735.1 uncultured Gammaproteobacteria bacterium | reverse complement strand
CTTGGGGAAGATTCAACGAAGTTTATTCTTGAGAAACTCAAGAAGTGAATCAAGTGATACTCTTTCTTGCTCCCCAGTATCACGATCACGAACGGTAACGTCGTTTTTTTCCAATGAATCAAAATCAATGGTTACACAGAAAGGTGTCCCAATTTCATCTTGTGCAGCATATCGCTTTCCAATGTTGCCTCGTGCATCCCATGCAGCGGTCATATCTGATTTTAGTAAGTTAAAGACCTCTCGTGCTTTAGTTACTAAGTTCTCCTTGTTTGACAAAAGTGGAAAAACAGCAACTTTATATGGTGCTAAACGTGGGGCCAGTTTTAAAACAACTCTGCCTGTATCAGGATCTTCAAAATAACTATCCATCAAACTCATTAAAAACAGCCTGTTAATTCCTACTGCTGGCTCAATAACGTGTGGAATAAACTTTTTTCCAGTTTGTGGGTCCATATACTCAAGTGTTTGTTTTGAGTGCTCTATGTGTTGCTTCAAGTCATAATCGGTTCGGTATGCCACTCCCCACAATTCCTTCCAACCGAAAGGAAACAGGTACTCAAGGTCGTATGTGTCCAGGCTGTAGTGGCTTCGCTCCTTGTCAGTATGCTTTCGGTATCGAAGATTGTCACTTTTAATACCAAGAACATTTGTCACAAACGACATCATTGCTTCCTTCCATGCGTCCATTAACGTCTCCCACTTGGTTTCATCAGGATTAAAGAAATACTCAATCTCAGCCTGTTCAAATTCAAGGGTGCGGAAAACAAATTGACCAGTAGTTATTTCATTTCGAAAACTCTTTCCAATTTGACCAACGCCAAACGGCAAACTAACACGGTTGGAGTCCAATATTTGTTTGAAGTTGGTAAAAATTCCCTGTGCAGTTTCGCCACGCAAGTACACGACTGATTTATCCCCACTAACTGCTCCTATTTCAGTTTCAAAAAGAAGATTAAATGCTTTTGGAGTAGACAACTCATTCCCTTCAGGAGACTTAATATTGTTTGCTTTAATATAAGCAGCCATATCTTCAAGAGTCATGTTCTCAACTGAAATGTCAGAGTCAGTAATACTCTTTTCAATTAAGTGGTCGGCTCGATATCGTTTGTGTGTTTTTAAGTCTTCAACAAGGGGATCAGCAAACGAGCCAACATGACCACTTGCTACCCAAGTCTTAGGGTGCAAGATAATTTGGGAGTCAAGACCAACCATATCTTCCCTTTTGTGAATAAACTCATTCCACCACAGGTTTTTAATATTTCGAAGTAACTCAGTTCCGGCCGGTCCATAATCATATGAGTTAGCTAACCCTCCATATATTTCACTGGTTTGGTATACAAAACCACGTCTCTTTGCCAAAGAAACGATTTTATCCATTAGTTGTGTATCAGCCATGATCGTATTCTACATTCTTTCTTGTTATTTGAAAAACTCAATCTATCCAGTGGGATTTTTACTGCATTTGTTTCCCAATCCGAATGCTTCCAAGCTTGCGCTCCATCACTTCTTCAAGTACAGCGTCTGGTTTAAGCATTTCTTGTCCAGCCGGCCAAAACCCAAGTAGCTCAAGAATTGAGGTAGTAAAGTCATTACGAATCGTTTTTAGTCGATCGCTTTCATTCAGGTCTGACAAAGAGTGGAGCAGAAGATCAAAGATCTTGTCGTTTTTCTCGCCTTCTTGCATCACGCGAGAAACAACTTCACAAAAGAAATATGCTACAGAAATCTTTTTTATGTTGGTTCTTAAGTTTTGAAAATGAGCCACTGTTTCAACTTCTGTCATGAGTGGAAGCGATGCGCCCGTTTTTTGAAATCTAATTACTGTAAAGGGAAGAAGGTTTCCTCGTTTTCGGCTGGTTAACTTGCGAATTCCTTTTGCCATCAAGGTGATTTTTCCGTCCTCTCGAGTCATAACAGCAACCAGTGCATCAGCATCACCATAGAGCTTTTGTCCGAGAACAATTCCAGTGAGATTGGTCAGTCGTGACACTTACAGGGAGAGATTAAATTCTTGATCAGCAGTTAGGTAAAGTTCTTCTTTCTTTTTTCCAGCATTAATCGTGTAAAGCGGTCCTTCTGGCCCTGCCTGTTTTTGAATAAGAAGTTTTACAGAGCCTTGTGCTTTAAATGGCAACTTATACTTAAGTGTCACTTGCTTAACTCCTTCAGGTCGCAATTTAAATCCTCCCGCAAAAACAGTCTTTCCAAGTTCTTCATAAGGCTCCTCTGTGTCATCAAATCCTTGGCGATCAACTAACGTACTTCCCTTTGGCACATAGATACGAGTCCAGTTAGGAAGGACTGAATTCAAAAATCCATCATATTTTTGTGGATTTTTGTAAGTGATGGTCAAAGTCTTTGTGACACTTCCATCACGTTCAACGCTGTAGTCTTGTGTCACTTCAGAGGTAACATACAAGTTTGACTTGCGTCCTCCAAGATTAGCGTCATTAATATGTAAGTAGTCTCCTGAAAAGTCTGAAACACGACCTGCTAAGTTAAATGACTCAAGCGCGGCTTGAGCTTTCTCGTCAAACATATACAGTTGAACGTGCTTCCCCATGAGTGACTTCCATCCTGCATCGATTAAAGCTGGCATCTTGTCTTTTGGCTGACCTAAGGTGTTGGCAAGAATTGAGTTCATCAACTCACCTAAAATGTCTTTTCGGTTCTTACCATAGTTTTTCGGTGCAAAGATAATCTTTCCTGGCTCGTCTTGGCTCCAAACGACAGCCCCTTCTTGACTCGTGTAGTTTTGAATCTGCCAGATAAACTGTGGACAATTACAATGAGGGTCAATCTCAGTACCAAAGTTTCCTAAGCCAAAGACACCCACGGTTCCAATAACATCAAGAATGTTTTTAAGTACCTTGGTGTCAACAGTAATAATGCCGTCATATCCAGTCAGGCCAGCTTTTTTGGCTTCTGGAACAAAAGTCTCCATGCTTGTTTTAAAGTCGGGTGACCAGTTCATGTCACGGAGACGGAATTTGTTATTAGCTGCATATATTCCACCTAAGTATTTACGAAAAATGTCAGGAGCTGCAATCTGTGGAGAATACTTGGCATCTAAAATATAGATATCACTTGATGAAACTGGCTTAAATTTACCTTTGTTAATTTGAACGATTGAATAAGCTGATAAAAATCCTCCTGTTGGGCGCAACTCACTATCGTTTTGGAAAATTAATAAATATGTTCGAGGAGTATCAACTCCAAGTAAATATGGTGCAGCTTCAATTAACGGCTTACTTTGCGCAACAAGCTTTGTCCCCTCCTCCGCAAGTGACAAATACTTTGAAAGTTTTTCTCGTACCTTAATACCCCTAAACTCGACTGGGTATCGGTTTGCATCAATCTTTGAAAGTTCAGTGTTGGCCAGAGCTGCCTTCTCTGAAATTAGTCCCATTTGAGGAGTAATGGTTTTAATGGAAGAGACAATAAACTGCAATCGATCGTTTGCGTTCTCCATTCCACTTGCTGCCTGTTTTGAGCCCTTTAGGCCAATAATGTCTGCATAGGGCTCTATGGCTGCAATGACTAAGTCTCCCGTATCAAGAGCAGCGTTTGCTGCCTTAGCGGCGGACTCACCATCACGATAGTAAGGCCCGACCCATGGCAAACTGCGCAAATAGGAAACACGCGAATAACTTTGAGTAAAATTCTTAAGGTCAGTTCTCATCAAGGAAATTTCAGACTTAATAAGATTTAAATCTTGAGAAGCTGATATCGTGTCAACCGCTGAGGAATGTGCTGCAAGTACTTTTGCTTTCTTGTAGATATCCATGCCTGGAACAACAACAAAAATAACGACCACTACTAAAAGGACAAGAACTGTGACCAAAAAACCTCCTAAGGCCATAAAAATTTTCTTCCTTCGCTTGGGCACTTTAGGGAGTTTTACTCCACCTGCTTCAGACATCGGATGCATTACATGCTCTTGAGTAGCAACTGGAGTAGCTTGGGTCACCTCAGGTTCTAAAATTGACTTTGGTTTAATCTGTGGAATATCATCCATAATTTTTCGTTAATCTATACGTATTATTTTCATTATACGGCACCTTTACCGGAAATCATCGCCCATGGCGTCTTCAGAAGAATCAGTATATCAAAAATTAATGACTTTTTGCGTGCGTAATATGCATCCATCTCAATCCGCTTATCAAAATTAACCTCACTTCTACCTGTTACTTGCCAAAATCCAGTGATACCAGGGCGAACCGAAAGCACTTCACTTACCAGCTTTTTGGTCTTTGGATATTCGTTCTGTTGGTGAACTAACTCGTCAGGAAAATAAGCGCGTGGGCCAACTACACTCATTTCACCCAATAATACATTAAAAAATTGTGGCATTTCATCAATCGAGTATTTGCGTATAAACTTTCCGACAGGCGTCACTCTCGGGTCATGATGCAATTTGTAACTCGTACGCTTGTATTCTTCATAAAGTTTCTTAAATTTTGGGTCATTTTTAAGCATTCCATGAGCATTAACGATCATCGAGCGAAACTTAAAGATTTTAAACTCTCCCCCATTCATACCAACTCGTTTGGGGATATCAGCAAAAACAGGACCTTCTGACGTAAGTTTTATGGCAATGGCTGCGGCAAGCATAATGGGAGAAAAAAGAAGTAACAAAAAGAGCGAGAGGGTAATGTCCATTGCTCGCTTGAGAAGTTGATAAATCATAAGTTAATTAGTCAATGTACTTAGGGTTTTCTTTTTCAAGCAAGGCAAAGAGCTCTTTTACGTCTTTTGTTTCAGTGAGCTTTGAAATTAAGATACCATCTGGTGTATCAATGACGGCAACGTCAGAGACACCAATCAAGGCAATCATCTTGCCCTTCGTTCCAACGATAAGATTTCCCTCAGAGTGCAAGAACGTTGTTTCAACGTCGCCCATCACAAGGTTCGAGTCCGGTCCTTCTGCGAGCGACTCATACATTAACTGCCAAGTGCCTGCATCTTGCCAACCCAAATCTGCTGCAATTGTGAGTCTCTCGTGAGCAGGAATTTTTTCAAACAAGCCGTAATCAATCGATTGTTTTTCAATCTTTGCATATTCTGCCTTAAGTACTGTCTCAAAGTCATCCTTTCCATATGCTTTTGCAATTTTATCAACTAAAACAAAGGTTTCATTTGCGTATTTTTCATAGTACCCAAGCAAGGTGTCAGTTCTCCAAGCACAGTAACCGGTGTGAAGTAAATATTTAGATGACTTAAATAAACGCTTGGCGGTGTGGATGGTTGGTTTTTCGATAAAGGAGTCTATCTCGTTTAAGGTAAACCCCATTGAAGTAGTCGCGACATCTCCCATTTTTAACCACCCATTGTGAACACTGGGGAATTTTGGCTGCTGATCAACAGAAACTGGTGTTCCTGTGTGCTCAGCGTATGATCCGGCAGCTTGAACTGCGTCAAGGAAGCGATCTTCAAGTTTAATTAAGTGATCTGCCCAAGAAAAAAACAGTACTTCGTTTCCAAACCGCTCGTGAAGTATTGCGGTTGCTAAGCCAATTGCACCAAGATTGTCCCGGCGTTCCGGCTCTAAGATGATGTTTTCAACGGGAATCTCAGGTGCCTGTTTCATAACTAACTCACGATACCGGTGTTCGGTTGAAACGATAATGTCTTTCGCGTCAAAACGCTTCTTAAACCGGGACACAGTGTTTTGAAAGAAAGACTGACCATCGAGTAACGGATAGAACTGCTTAGGGAAACTTTTGCGGCTTGCTGGCCACATACGTGTTCCGTATCCTCCACAAAATATTACAATTTTCATTGGTTGTTTATATAATACGAAAATTTTTTCAAAAATACCTCTCGAGAAAATGTTTTCGCGTGTTCTACTATATTTTCGCGGTTAAAGTTGATTTTGTCCAATTTACTTACTGCGTCGATTAACGAATGGCTCTTTTGCTTCTTAAAGTAAACCCCAGTTTCACCTTCAATTACTGTGTCCAAGGCTCCACCTTTACCAAAAGCAATCACAGGAACTCCAGTTGCTTGTGCCTCAACAGCTACAATCCCAAAGTCCTCTTCTTGCGGAAAAACGAGAGCGATGGCATCACTGTACAGTTGCGCGAGCTTTTTGTCATCTACAACACCTGCAAAAGTGATATTTTTCTTAGCCAGTCGCTTAAGTCTTGTCTCTTCCCGGCCAGTTCCAACAATTACGAGCGGATAACCTAGGGTATTAAACGCTCTAATTGCTAAATCAACCTGTTTATACTTGACCAGGCGAGAGACCATCAGATAATGCTTTTTTTTGTTTCTCCCTGGAGTAAAGCTAAACAAGTCTGTTTCAACGGGAGGAAAAATGATATCAGAACCGCGGTCATAATACTTTTCAACTCGTCTTTTTACCTCAGTTGAGATCGATACTATTTTGTCAGCTCGCTGCGAAGCAACCAAGTCCCATGCACGTAAATATGAAACAAGCGGCGCTGCAATTTTTGTCTTTATTCCTGGTTTAAAGTAATGATCGTGCCCACTCCAAAGGTACCGTGTCGGTGTTAGGCAGTATGCTATGTGTTTTTGTCCAGAGTTCGTAATAACCCCTTTGCCAGCTTCTGATGAAATTGAAATAATTAGGTCAAAGCCACTTAAGTCTAAACTTTCAAACGCAAGTGGCATCAAAGGGGCTAAGTATTCGTGGTTTGACTTTGCAAAAGGGATTTTTTGTAAAAAAGTTGTCTTCACATCAAAAACGGTGGCCCATGCAGCGGTTTGGTCATTGTATACGGAAGTAAAAAGTGGAGCTTGGGGAAAAAGCTCGTGCAGGGCAAGTAAGACTCGTTCCGCTCCACCCCATTTGTTAACTCTGTCGTACACTAATGCAACGTTCATTTGATCGCATTGTACTTCGCGACCAGTGTTTCCACCATGACTTTCCATGAATAGTGTTTCAACTGTGACCCACCGCGTTTTTGAAGTCGTGTTTTTTCCTCTTTTGAGAGTGTGAGTGTTTTTTGCATTCGGGAAACAATCGAGTCGACGTTATTTGGATCAAAGTACAGGGCCGCATTTGCATATACTTCATGAAAAACTGGAATGTCGGACACGAGAGCTAAGGTACCTACTGAGAATGCTTCAAGAACAGGAAGACCAAACCCTTCAGAGAGTGAAGGAAAAACGAAAGCGGTGGCATGACTATAAAGTTCGCTTAAGTTTTCATCACTAATATTTTCGTGAACTGAAATCATTTGCTTTGCATCCATTAATTCAATAGTTTTTAATAACCGTTCTGCAAATACATTCTTTGGAGTAACGATAACAAGATGTACCTTCTCCACTTTATTTAATTGAAGTACCGATTCTATCAATACACTTAAATTTTTATGTGGGTATGCATTCCCGACATATAAGAAATATGGCTTCTGAATATTTTGTTTGGCTATATAATTTTGAGAAGTAGATTTTTTAATCGAGTCATCAATTCCTTCATATGTGATCGTCACCTTTTTTGCAGGTATATGGTAAATACCCATTACTTCTTTTTGCACATATTGAGTCGGAACAAAGATGTGTGCCGCCGTTTTCACGGCATTATCAAAAACGGCTCGGTATGCAAGTCGCTTAATGCGATACACAAGTGGAGACCTTGTTGTTGCAGCCATTCCAACACCTTTGTGCATCAAGACATCGTGGATCGTAACAACATATTTTCCTCTAAACAAGACAGGTGCGTTGAAATGTAGGAAATGTACCAAGTCAACATTTTCCTTGTAGAGAAGGTATGGAACTTCTAGTTGCTCTAACAATGAGTAGTGTCGAGCACTAACAGAAATCTGCTTAAAGTTAGGTGGAAGATCAAGTTTGCCTGCGTATTTTTTAGGAAGTAAAAGTACATAGGTATTTGCGGTCTCAAGCTTAGCCAATTCTTTAATAAAGTTAATGGTGTATCGACCAAGCCCACCATTTTCGGTGCCATAAAAGCGAGTGTCGATTGCAATTTTCATAGATAATACTTAATAACGCGCGCCATCCGCATACAATTTATTCCAAAAATTACAAAAATATTTATAAAATAAGGATAGTGTTTCCACATTCGTTTTCTATAAAAAAGCTTCATTGCATCAACTCCCCCAGTAACAGACCTTAAGCTTCTGTTTTTTGATTTGGATCCTTTTTTAATATGGACTATGGTGCTTTGGGGGTTAAATACTAATTTAAAACCAGCTTCATGGATTTTATATGATAGATCAATATCTTCACCGTCTAAAAAGTAGTCTTCATCAAACCAGTTAACGGTGTCTAGTACTTCTCGACGTGTGAAGAAAAAAGCACCTTGTAATGCCTCGACCTCGTGAACGGTTTCAGCTGAGACATCGTTATACCAATATTTATCAAAAATGCTTTTAGGAAATAATCGATCAAGATATGTAAAGTGGCTTAATGCAATTAAAGGTGTGGGGAATCGACGTCGGGTATCAAGGTCAAGCGAGCCATCCTTTAAGATGACCTTGCAGGTAACTGCTCCAACGTCAGTATGGTTTTTCAGGTACTCAACTGATGCCAAAAGGGCACCAGGGTTAACAATGGTATCAGGGTTTAAAAAGAGAATAAATTCTCCCTTCGCAATGTTTTTAGCTACATTATTTCCTTTTGCAAACCCTATGTTTGCTTTGTTTTCAACAAGTGACAATTTGAATGGAGCGCTTTTAGCGTACTCAGTGACAAATTCTGTCGTCCCGTCTGTTGATCCATTATCTGAAATAATGACCTCAAACAACGCCTCAAGCCTTACTTTTACAAGTGAGTCAAGGCAAGCTTGAAGCAACTCCTTTGTGTTAAAACTTACAATGACTATTGAAATAGTTGGTTTAGTCATACTATCCTTTCAGCGTCTTTTTAGTTATTTCATTGTAAATTTTTTCATGCAAACCAACGATAATACTCCAGTCAAAATACTTTTTAACAAATCGATATCCAGCGTCTCCGACAGCTTCCCTTTTTTTGGGACTTGAAAGCAAATCAAGCGCCCCCTGTGCAAGGTCCTTTGGTGTTTTGCCCACAACGGCATGCTCCCCATCCGTCACCTTAAGCCCAGCCACACCTGTTTCTGTCGAAACAACCGGCAGTCGTGAGGCCATTGCCTCCAAAACTTTTAGTCTTGTTCCACCCGGTCCCTCTACTGGAACAATCATAATTGACGCTGCCTTAAGTGCATCTCTAACGTCAGCAATAGACTCAGTAAACTCAACTCGAGGATGAGCCTTTGCTAAGTCG
>CAYQUL010000004.1:0-20833 GCA_964420735.1 uncultured Gammaproteobacteria bacterium | reverse complement strand
AAGTCGTAAATTGATTGAGGGATATTTCTCCCGACTATCCACAACCGGACATTCTTTGCCTTGTTATATATGTGTGGCCATACTTCAGTTAAAAGGATTTTAACTGCCTCAACATTTTGTAACCAGTTAAAGTTAGCTGCACCATAAAGCAGTCGAGGAGGAGTCTTTTTACTCTTTTTATAATTTGCAAAAGCATTAGTGTCCACTCCGTTTGGTATCACATCGACATTAATGTTTGGAATAAGCTGTTGCATGACTTTTTTATCGTCCTCTGAAACTGCAACAAGTTGATTCGTTTTACGCCAAAAGTAGAGTTCCCAAAAACGAAGTTTAATAACGTCGATTAAGTAGATTGGACGAAGAATCCACGGTACTTCATGGTCAACATAGTGCTTATACACAAGATACTCAATCGTCTGCTCAACAAGAATTGAGGGAACTAGAGTGTTTTGAGGAACATGTGGCATAACATAAAACGTCTCAGCATGAATCAGGTCATATTTTTCTCTGTTTAATTCTTCAACAACAGCTCGCTTCTCCTTTGGAGAATAGTTTCTTACAACCAAAAGTGGATAGTAACTAAATGCAGTAAGAAGTAAATTGCGTACAGTCCAAGGAGACTTAGAACGACTAAAAACTTCAACCTTTTTACAATACTTTTGTAGTTCAGGAATAAACTGTTTTTCACTTTCATCCTTTATAAGTGAAAAAAGCGTAATGTCGTGCTCTTTTGATAGTCCTTTTATAATGTTATACCAACGGGTTTGCCCACCAGACATAGAAGTGTTTGGTAAAAATGGAACCAACATGAGTATTTTCATAAATCATTTAGACTACTTTGTTTTTGATAAATCAAGGATAATATAACGATCAGTTTCCTCAACTGTTACAAATCGTCTTCTAAAGTTTTGAGTGTCTGTGTCACCTTTGTTAACTGATACATAATAGGTTGCTCCTTGCGCAATTAATTCAGTAATATCTCGATCAACAATTGGCCAACCCCAACGTCTCGTTTGATACAGGAAAGCGGTGTCTCCATTGTATGGAGCAATAATACGAGCATCCTTTGGTACAAGGCGGTCCACAGCCTGGCCCGCTAAAACGATTTCATAGTGGTTAACAATGTAGTAGTCCCGAGCTTGGTACCACCCCATCAGTAGCATCATAAAAACACTGAACCCGAGTACCGCTTTTCCAACATATCGGCCAAACTCTTTTGTTTCCCACAAGTAGTCAGCTCCAACCGCTAATGCCCAGGCAACAACTGGAATAAGATATGTTTGATAGTAGTCATGGCGAACACTTGCCGTAGCAATCGTTGAAACATATAAAAACATTCCAAAAAGGGAAGCTAACAGGAAGGTGTGTTTTTTGAAAGAGATAAGTAAACCAAAGATGAAAGGAACGATTCCCCAGTCACCTAAAACTAGGCGACCGAGCCTCTGCCCAAATATCCAGAACCAGAATGAAGGTCTAAATCTGATGCCATCTCCATTAAACATCCATGCAAAATGTGGAATACCAACGAGATAGTTGTTCATCCATGCTCTCCAGGCAAAAAACGGCACAAGTGCTAGGTCGAGCGCTATCAAGAATGGAATTGAGAATATAATTTTCTTAAAGCCCCATTTTTTGTGAACTGCCCAGAGTAAAGGAATGGCATAGAAAATGGCAAAGGGCTTAATAAGCATTGCCAATGCAAAAAAGATTGCAGATAGGTACAACTGATAGTTCTTGTCTGACTTATAAAATGCAAAAAACATCCACAGTGATAACGTTATCCACATCGTCCCCATTGGATCTGGCAAGATGACTCTGGTGAAATAGATATTAAATGGAATAAATAAATAAAAGAACGCAGCAAACATACCTGCTCGTTTATTTAGTTGAGTACTCACGAGGCGCATTAATGCAAATGCTGTAACAAGAGCACTACCAATAGAAACAAGCCGCCCCCATACTTCAAAATTAATCGTTGGAATTGCTTTATACAAAGTAGCGTGAATTGCGTTATAGATTGGGAACTCTACAAACCTCCAACCTTTGGGATTGTTATATCCCGTTTGGATAACTGAGATGTCATGATATCTAGGGTGCAAAAGATCGACTCCATCAGTTACATAAATCCAACTAACGCTTGCGGTATCTGCCTGCCGCCAACTATGCCAATCAGCAACTGGGTTGTTTATTTTATAGAGTCTTACCGCAAACCCGCCTACAAAAATAAGCACAATGGACAGAAGTATCCAATACCTAGACCAAATGGTGTTTATCTTTTTTAGAAATCTTTTAGTTCTCTTAATCATGTTTCTTGTATATTAGTCCAAATGAAATGCCTAAAAGTAACCAAAACAAAATGGCAAACTTTGAAGCTTCGAGTATATCAATGAAAACCATATTTAAAAATATGCCAGGGAGAGCACAAAAGATTAATATGGCAAAAAGCGTTTGTGTGTCAGTTTTGTGAGCGGTGAACAGCTTAGGCCAAAATGGTCTGGCAATCTGCAAAAGCAGAATAATAAAACTCAAAAACCCCAGGATGCCAATCTCTCCGAGCATTCTGAAATAATCGTTATCTGTTGCAAGTGTAATTGAAGAATATCCAGTTCCAAGAAAAGGATTACGCTCTATAGCCCTAACCGCTCTGGGCCACTCAATATTGAGACGAATATTAGTCGATCGATCTTCAGTGTGTGTCGGCTCACCCTGGGCGTGGGCTACTGGAACAATAGAGACAGAGATGACTTTCTTGATCGTTACATCATAGATATTCATATACCGACTAATTAAGCTTCCAGAAAGTCCCGCAATAATGAGGGTGAAAATTAAAAGCAGCGGGATCACCCAATACTTTCTCATGAGGACAAGTCCAAGAAAGGCCGAGCCCGCAAAAGACACAATTGAAATACGCGAAGCAGAGTTTGTGAGTAACCACGTTCCACAGAGGGAAACCACAAAAAGTATCAGTCGGGAAAGAAATACATTCTTGGTAAACATAAGGTCCTTTACTGTTTGTGCTTTTGCAACAGCGATGCCAATACACAGCGGTAGAATTAAGATTAAAACTGAAGCCATGTCATAGTGACCTGCAAAGGTGGCAACTAAATGTCCTCCAGTAATATATTGAAGTGCAACTCCTTTGGAGTACTCCTCATTTTGTGTTGTTACAATTGGCCAAGAAAAATATTTCTGGCCCACTCCATAGACAAATGAATAGGTAATGACAATTAAGATACATACTAAATAAAATTTTAGGTTTTTGGTATTTTTAACTGCCGAAATACCTATTAAGAAACAAATCATATACTCAATTCTTCGAGCCCAGTGAAGAAGTGCCACAAGTGGAGCAATTGTCTGTGTTACCTCAATAGCTGAAAAAAGGGAAACCGCCCCTACCACCCAAAACAAGATTAAGGCCTGAGTGGTGTGCTCTTTCAGAATTGACTTCATGCGCAACAGATTTCCCAAAATCCACCAGACCGCGGCAAGTGCGATTAAAAAGTCCTCAAGACGTATGCCAACATAGGTGCCAGGAATTGAGATGAAGGGGAACTTAGGGTACAGCGGAATTGCAAGCAGCATCAATCCAACTACGTATTTGACCGAGTGGTCATATATCTGTTCAAATTTTAGAAAAAGCTTCTGCATATGTTTTTGATAACTGACCTCTTCCAAGTATAGCGAAAAGAATCATTCGTGCGAGGGACCCGAACTTAATAATTACTCTCGAGAGAAGGTACTGAGATGGTTTGTGTTTCTTGTAAAACACTGTTAAGTTCTTAAGCTCTTGAATAAGAGCTCCTTTACTACTGCCACTGGCCTGTCCGTAATGAATAACGTGGTCCGCAGGGTCAAAGAGTACCGCAAATCCTTTTTTACTTGCTCGAAAACAAAAATCCATTTCTTCGACATACATAAAATAGTCAGGGTCAAAACCTCCAACTGAATCAACTACTGTTCTTTTAATCATAAAAAAGGCCCCTGTTATCCATTCCTGCCGATGTTTATTTGAAAAATATGAGAGCTTGGGGTGATATGAAGGAAGTAAAGGACCAATTAATGGAAGGTCATCGACAAAAAACATCCAAGTAAATAGGCGAGAAATAGTTGGGAAATATCCACCACTGGCTTGGACCGTTCCGTTTTCGTTGCGAAGTGCGCATGAAGCAATACCAACTTGAGGTGAGCTAAACAAGGTATGAAAGACAGAACTTATGGCATCGCTTTCGAGTTTCGTGTCTGAGTTTAATAGTAAAAACGAGCTTCCTTTGGCAATTTTAAAACCTTGATTGTTGGCCGATGCAAAACCAACGTTTTCAGTGTTATTAATAAAGGTTATCTTTTTTCTTTTAGCCAACTTTTGAAAATAGGACACCGATCCATCTGTTGAGTTGTTATCAATAACAATAACCTCGTAGCGCACTCCTTTGGTGTACTCAAAAACAGATTCAATACAGGCGGACGTTAGTTTTAACGTATTGAAGCTTACGATAATAATACTTACATCAATATCTTTTTTGTGCATAGAGGCGAATGGTACGGAGGGAAAAGACAAAAATAATGTACATTAGAAGTGAAATAAGTGTCCAAACGAGAACTCGAGACACACGAGAACTTTGAGCAAGACGAATGGTAATTTTCTCCTCATAGTGAATGCCTTTATACCAAATATCGTCTTGAGGCTTTTGTGCGATAAAGCCATTTACAAAAACTGACTGTCGAAGTGGTTGCACAAGTTCTTCTAAGTACCAACTTCTTGTCTGGTCCCTAATAATTGTTTGTGAGTCCTCAGGTGGGTAGTTAAGCGTTAAGTGGGGCCACTGACTCATCTGAGCTGCGTAGTGAGCCATCACCTGGTCCCGGGTGTAGTTGGTAAAATAAGCCCGACGAAGTGGTGTCTCAATATCGGCTAACTCCATTGATTGAACCGCATCCGGTGGTGGACCGGGAAATGGTCTATTTTGAGGAAGAACATAGAAAAGTCCTGAAAGATAAATAGCGAGAAATACAAATATTGGAAGAAATCGCTTCATATTCACCTCAAAGTGTAACACAGAGTAAGGCAACAATCTGGAAGACTCTTGGACGAGTTTAGTTACTTACTGAAAAAGCCTAGCTCTTCCTAGTCGATAATGAAGATCTCTTAGTTTTCGCTCACTGATCGCTTTTGCTGGTACACCACCTACCATCGCATATTCTGGCACATCTTTTGTGACAACGGCACCAGCTGCAACAATAGCACCTCGCCCAATTGTCACTCCTGGCAAAATAATTACCCTTGGCCCAATAAAACAATAGTCACCAATGGCAACTGGTGCTGAAATTGCACCAAAATCTTCGGCATTGATATCGTGCTCAGAATTATAAATCATTACTTCAGACGCGATATCAACGTGACTACCGATGGTTAGAGGTGCCCGACCATCTAGAAAGACTCGGTCGCCAATAATGGTGTCTTCTCCTACAACAATCCCTCCCGGGTCAAAGAACTTGGCACCCATATGAATAGTTGTCCCTGGTCCAATCTGTGCACCAAAGGCTGATATAAACAGTTTACGGATTGTCCAAATTGGAAAGTGGATAGTCATAGCGTGCAAAACAAAAAGCTCAAAGTCTAGGAAGTAGTTTTTTAAGCGATTTGTTATTTTATGTGTTGCGACAGAAGAGTCTAGCTTATTCCCCTGCTTATCGGTAAAAACAATTCCACCTTTCTCAATTTTAATGTTTTCAGAAAAAAGCATATTTTATTTTATAGCTGATTGTATCACTGATAGCGTCGCAATCGCAGTCTTTTCCCAACTAAAGTCAGCTGCACGAGCAAATCCTTTTGTAATTAATCTCTCCCGCTCTGCATCTTTCATTGAAAGCACAGAAACAATTCCTTCTGCAATTGAATCGATGCTTTTTGGGTTCACAATAATTCCAGCATCCTTTACAACTTCAGGTAAACTACCACGGTCAGAAGCAACGACTGGGACACCGAGCGCCATAGCGGTCAATACGTCCAATCCAAAACCCTCCCAGAACGATGGGAGAACAAAGGCCTTTGCTCCTTTAATAAGATATGGTTTTTCCTCCTCAGACACAAAATCAGTAAAAACGATACTATCTTCAAGGTGTTTGTTTTTCACAATAGAAAATATTGATTCATATAACCATCCCTTTTTTCCTGCAATAACTAACTTGTAGTGTGGAAACTGCTGATGAACAGTCTCCCATGCGCGGATTAATCCTTCAATGTTCTTCGACGGCTTCAACGTACTCATAAATATCACATAGTCTGTCAGCTGATATTTTTTCATGGTACGTCGCACATTGCTTTCACTTATCGTGTTGTTGTATAGTTGATTGTCATAACCCAATAACGTAGTCGAAATCTTTTTCGCCGCAAAAGGGTAATGTCGCACAATGTCTTTTGCTGTCGTTTCAGATATTGCAATCACTTTTTGAGAGACTAAAACAGACCAAGCAGTCCACAGCTTCAACTGCCAAAAATCCCTTTTTCTAAATTGTTCCGAAAATTCGAGATAACCTAGATCCATTATTGAACATATTTTTGGTTGTGGGGAAAATGGGGTCACATAGTGGCTTGGGCTCCATATAACCTGTGGCTTGTTTTTTTCACGATATAAAACCGGCATCAAAGATTTTAAAATCCAAAGGCCGGTACCTGGAACCACCTTGTACTCCCAACTGTCGGTTGCTTTTGGCATGTGTGGAAGTGGAGCATCCTTTAAATATATCCGAAAGGAGTACGTACCTGACCATGTATCTTGTAGTTGATATATGGCCTTCATCGTTTCGTAAGCATAGGTATTAACCCCAACTCTATTTTCACGATTTGCTTCATTTCCATCAATACCAATAACTATTTTTTTATCTATACTCATAGTTGTTTATAAACTCGCAAGGTTTCACGAGCAGCCCGCTCCCAACTAAATTGCTTTTCACGCTCAAACCCCATTTTTACCAGCTTCTTTCTTGATTGAATTGCCTGAGATATGCCTTTAGCGATATCAGTAGTATCCATTGGGTCAACAAGAACCGCTGCACCACCGGACACTTCCTTCATGCTTCCTACGTTACTTGTGACAACTGGTGTACCAATTCTAAAGGCTTCTAAAATTGGTAGACCAAAACCTTCATATAACGAGACATAAGCCAGAGCCTGCGCTTTTGCATATAGGGCTATTAACTCTTCCTCACTTACCCGTCCAGTGTAAATCACACCAGCCTTGGTTTCTCCGTTTCCAACAATCACTAAATGATCTACTTGACCAAGTTCTTTATACGCGGCAATTAACCGATCATTGTTTTTTCTTTTTGCAGTCCCTATCGCAAGTATGTAAGTGCCAGAAATATCAAATCTCTTTTTTAGGTCAACTAAACTCGTGGAAGATTGAACCGCAAAGTTTTTTGAAACTGCCTCATATATTACATGTATTTTGGTCGCGTCAAACCCCATTTCGATTGCATCTTCTCTTGTGGCTTTAGAAGGAACAATAATCGCCTGACTCTCAGCACGAACATGTGCAAGTTTGCGTTCGTGTACATCACGGACATTTTGAGAGGTCTCGTTAGGAAACTTAAATGGAGCTAGGTCATGAATCGTTGTAACTTTCAAAGCGCGCCTAGTGGACGGCTCAGCCCAGTCTGACGAGTGCACAACATCAACGTCTCCGATTAGTTGTTCAATTGGGAGCGTGTGCAAACGGTTCCAAACAAAATCTGCCATTGTTGGTGAGAATGGAAATAGTTTTGTAGTAAAGTTGCCAGTAAGTGTAGACACAAATTCTTTAAGTTCAGGTAGCCTCCTGATACTTCCACCAAACAAAACAAACGAAACCTCTTTATCAACTGAAAGAAGTGCCCTGATTAACTCCTTTGTGTAGACGCTCACTCCAGTGCCGTACACTATTTGTGAAATATCGATTGCAACCTTCATTTGCCAATTGTAGCGCACAAAAAAGCCTCTGGATATGTCCAGAGGCTCTCCACTTACAGCTTCTTTAAGATTGTATCTACAATCTTCCGGGAAATTTGTCCATCAGTCATTCCGCTCTCCCTCATATTGGAAATAAGGTGCTCAGACATATAGCCAAGAGTCTCGGTTGAAATTGGCGTCTTTTGTCGTTGACGCTGAAAGTACGACCGATCTATGTCGTGGAGCATCAAAATTCCACTAACAAAGACGATAACAACTTCCACGAAGGTCCAAACAATATCCGGCGGCGTGATCATACTCATAACAAGCGCAACTGCCAGTAAAACGATACCCAAAAAGGAAGTACGCATGAGAATCCCTTTCAAATCAAAATTTCTTAGATACTATAAGTTAATGTGGCGTAGTTGTCAATTATTGAGGTTGTATTGCCATACAACAATACCATTAAAATTCCATTCTTTCTCCTTGCTGTAGCCTAAATTTTCAATTTTTGTACGTACAGTGTCTTGTGGATCAAAAACATCTTGGACATATCGCATAAGCCATACTTTCTCAACTCCTCCATTAAATTCATCTGCTGATGTTACAGGGACCGATGGATTGTAGTATCGATAAGCTTCCATTTGTGAATTTTGAACAAAGACAGCTACAGCTGACTTATCCCGAGACTCCTCTGAAATAGTGCTAGTCAGCGCTTTCCAATCCTCTCGTTGGAAACGAGGGTTTGTAAAATATATGTATGAGCAAACTAAATTACCAATCAAAAAAACGGAAACGAGTGGCAAAAACAAATCTTCTTTCACTTTAAAAAGTCCAACAGAACAAAGTAGATACATGGCAGGCAAGCAAAACAGCAGTCTAAAGTAGACAAAAACAGGAACAAACAAACCGACAAAGGCAAGTAATACAGTGGGAACCACAAGCCAGTAGAATGGTATGTTTACATTTTTTGTGCCTTTTGAGCGATATATCAAAAAGGCAACCAAGGATCCAAAAGAGACAACAACAAGTCCATAGAGCAGTTGACTTGAGAAACCAATTCTCCCAATTAAAAACTTCACGGGAACTAAGGCTATATTTTTTATGTTTGTTACACCCAAGATTTGCCACCAACCTGAGGCATCATTATTAACTCCAATGGCAGAAGAGATCTGAGACGAGAGAATTGGTAAATAGAGCAGTAACAGGGTAGCCAACGGAATAAGTGACAACAAAAACAACTTCAATGATCTTTTATTTTTTAGTGTTAGAAATAATAAGGGAAGAACAATTATCCCCGCAAGATAGTCCACTGCAACCACTACACTTACCGCAATTGAAAATAGGACCCACCACTTGGTACTCTTTTCAACCATTGCCAGATGCCAGAAATAGACAATGCAACTAACGATAAGTGCAGCCAGTGAATACATTCTAGCCTCTTGAGAATAATATATGTGAAGTGGTGAAGTCGCGAGTAACAAGGCGGCGACCATTCCAATTTGTTTATTAAAAAGTTTCTTACCAAGGATATACACTACAAAAACCGTTAAAACTCCCGCGACAACTGAAGGGGTGCGTAAAGCAATTTCCGAGTATCCCAATATGATTCCAGTAAGCTTCATTAAAAAATAGTACAGGGGCGGATGAAAGTCTTTGGTCGAAAACTGGGTTAAAATCTCACCAAATTGCATTTTAGAAACAAGTGCTGTGGTTGCCTCGTCTAGCCACAATGACTGATTAATAGAAATGACGCGCAAAAATGATGCCAAAAATAGTATGGCCCAAATCGGGTCAAGAACTTTGTTTTTCTGAATAACTTCTTTATTTAGTGCCTTTTTTGTTGACATAAAAATCTAAAATACCAGATGTCTGTCCGACATCAAACACAAGCTTAAAGAGAATGAATCGAAGATCTTTGTAAATTATACCTTTGACTACTCCATTAATAAGCGAGAAAAAAATATTTACTCTTAAAAGTGCATAAATCATCCCTAATACCCCACCTTTATATACTCGCTTTGCTGACCACTTTGACTGTGTAAAGACCTCTGCAAGCGTTTCAGGATTGCTGTGGTAAAAAACTGCGTTTATTGCCACCTGTGCTTCCTTTCCTAACTTTTGGGACAATGACCAATCATCAGTGTATCCACCTGGGGTAAACCCATTGACTTTCGTAAATTCACTTTTTAGTATTGCACGAAAAACTTTTTGAGAATCTGGGTAGTCTAGCGGCAATCTCCTTTTATCTGGCAAATTTGCGTTCCAATTCCAACAACGAGACCAAATGTTCTTCCAATTCAAAACAAACTCATCCTTGCTGAAGGTTCCAATGGCCTTTTTGTTAACAATTGGCTTAACAAGATTTGAGACAAAGTTTGGCTCAAAAGTCATGTCAGCATCAACAAAGACTAGAATATCACCGGTAGATTGTTTTACCCCTAAATTACGCGCACTACCTGCACCTTTATGCTTCTGCTCTATTACAAAAATCTGTTTGTGATTAATTTGGTAGGTTCGAAGAAAATCGATAGTTCCGTCTGTTGATCCATCATCTACAACAATAATTTCAAACAGCGCATCTTGGGCAAGTAAACTATCGAGACACAATTTTAGTACGTGGGCCTCGTTATATGTTGGGATAACAACTGATATTTTCATTTGAATGATTGAAATAGCCGTTCATAAGATTGGGCAATTATGTCCCAGTCAAACAATTTCGATTGGTTTCGTGGCTTGTTCCCCCAACGCCTCGAGACACACGCAACAATTGCTTTTGCATATGCATCTATGTCGTCGGGATTCACAAATAATCCGGCGTCTCTTACAATTTCATGCCTCTTTTCATCGTCCGTTGCAACAACAGGAAGGTTTGATGATAAAGCTTCGACGTACACATTGCCAAATGCTTCACTTGATACTGAACAAAGAGCAAAACTATCAACTGAGCGATAAATTGCAGGCATCTCTTTATACGGTGCAGATATTAGTTTAAATCGTTTTCCTAGTTTTTCGTTTCCTAACCGCATAAGTTTTTGATGCAGATCTCCTTTTCCAACAACCAACAGTGAAACATCAGGTGTCTTTGCAACAGCTTCAATTGTTTTCTCGATCCGTTTTGAACTAGTCAGCGCCGCTACTGTCAAAACAACCGGTGAAGGCAGCTTGTGTACATATCGTTTTCCCTTTGGAGTAAATGTGGATGTGTCCACGCCGTTTGGGATATAAATACTACTCACCCAGGGAGCTGTAGACAAAGCCCATTTTTTTGCCTCTGTGGTAAGTGCAATAAAGACATCTGGCGTACAAAACAAATTATTTCGATCGTCCCAGCCCATCCCAGATTGCCCTACAATAATCATCCGTTTGCCGGTTAACCAAGTAACCAGTCGAATAATTGCTGGTTGCCACCCTCCATTAAGCGGAATCACGATATCAAAGTTACCTTTTAGCAGTGTTATTATGTGTTTACACGTAAACCAAAAAACCGCCAGTCCATCTGGATCAAGATAAAACCTCCACAAAAATTTCCAGCGTGACTGTGATGACTTTACCCCTGAAATAATTTGAATCTGATGATTTTTATTAAGTCGTTGTGACAACTCTGTAACAAACACTTCCGCCCCGCGGGAAACTTCCTGTTGATAGATGTTTAGAAATGCTATTTTCATTATTTTCGTTTCCAGACCGTAATCTCCTGGTTAATCTTTCCAAGCTCAAAATATGAATTTTCAAGTAATTGGCTAATCACTGCCGGTTCATATGTGCCTAAATCATACCAGCTCCCCTGTTGCGGCTGTTGACGAATAATATAGTCAGGTGGTGACTTTTTAAAAGCCGTCTGTACTCGTTCTGATTCTCCCGGCATTTCATAATACCAACCATAGGTGTCCAACCACGGTTTTGGTGGCAGATGTTTGGACAATACATAGTACTGTGATGGGATATTAACAAAAAGGATACGTGCGTTTTGTTCCACATATGTAGAAATTTCTTGGCTTATCTTGGTGTCATTTTTGTCAAGAAAGCGAACGGTCCCTTGAAATTGGGTTCCTCTTATTAAAAAAAGAATACTTGCAACAACAAAGACGGTTGACAAGACTCTCTCAGTTTTAAAAAGTGGAACTGCACCTAAAGAAAGAGCAGCAATCGCAATTGCCGGCTGCATATGAAAAAATGAGAATCTAGGGTAAATACTTACAAGTCCAGTTACATATATCAGTACGATTAAATATTGCTTCTTAACTAAAGCTATTACCACTGGGCAGCTTACAAGAAGCACAACTAACATATCTCGTCTTGTAAGTGCAAAATTTACATATCCTGGGAAGTTACTCCACTGAGTGATCGGATACCAGAAATTCCACATAAAAAAATCTCGAGCACTGTTTTGAAATATAAGAAAAATTGCTAGTATTCCCCACCCAATGGTTGCCACAAGTAGTAATTTTTTTAAATTAGCAAATCGCTTTAACAAAATAAATGAAATTCCATAGACCGCCACATATAAAAGGGCTGTTTGCTTAATCAAACTAGCAACAACGATTGAAACTGAAAGTCTTTTTGGTGCACCGAAGACAAAGGCATCATAAGAGACAAGAAGTGGCAAAACCAGAGCGTTATCAAACCACAGCATATTTCCTTCAAGAAGGGGCTGAGCAAAAACATAAAATGTAAGAGCTAAAAGTGCCGTAAACTTCTGTGCTGATGTTTTTAAGACAATTCTGTAAATTAATATGTCTGCCATGACTATCACGATATAGGTGACAAGTCGCAGGACAAAGGCAGTATACCCAAAAGATTTAAAAATAAGGCTTAATATAAGGGTTAAAAACGGGGGATATGGGTGAACAAAGTCTGAGTATAAACGAAAATTATTGGATACAAGATATGGGAATGAAAACATTTCAGGCCAAGCAGTAAAGGTCACGTTAAGGAGTAAAAATAGATGCAAAATAATAAGAACAAATACTACTAACCTGGAAATCGTAAATTGTGATCGTTTCATATCGTCTTGACTCTGGCAACAACTCCCATACTGTCGCCCCTATCTATCGTGGTGACAAAAAGGTCAAGTGGAGCCGAAAAAATATCTGAAAAAAAGTTTTTCTTGAAATGAATAAGTTCATTCCACAAATATAAAAATGGATGAGAGGTCTCAAATAATCCAGATCGGGAAGTTACATATAACACTTCAAATCCACAGATTTGAAGTAGGTAGGTGAGAGACTCTCGTGTAAAGTGGTGAACATGCTCATCTGTGAGTAAGTATGGCCAAAACGCTTTCATTCGTCTTGATCTCCAACTACCAAAATTTGGAACATCAATATATAAAACACTGTCTTTTTTCATCAGGCGACGCACATCTTTCAGGAACAGCTGTGGGTTCTCGATATGTTCAAGAACATGGTTTGCAATAATTAGGTCAAATACTCCTTTTATGTCTGACTTTTCAAGTGACGTACGCTTCACATTATGACCTTTCTCTTGTGCAATCTGTGCCGACTGGGACGGTTCAATTCCAAATGTTTTCCATCCCATACCTTTATAGATATCAAGCATCACACCAGTTGCTGCACCAATATCTAAGACTCGTCCAGGTGACGGTTTAAAACGCTTAATTATGTCAACTCGTTTTTGGAAAATATATCTAAAAAAAAGCTCGGACTCAAAATACTCTGCATCCCGGTGGTATGTTTTGTATGTAGGGGCTTTAAAATGTGCGGTCCTCACAAGGCCACAATTTTTGCACTGCAGTATTTTGTGATTCGCTACAGTAAAGAGCGTTGTGAAGTCTCTTGACTTACATGAAGCACATATTTCTTTATTTTTCATATATTAATATCCAACTTTCTTCGGCAAAGCCCTTCGCTTAAATTTCTTTAATGGTGTTTCAACTTGCGCCCTTAACCGAAAGTCTGGAGTCATTTTTTCCCATATATTCGGAACTATAGCAGGCCTAGCCCTAAAAAAGGTTTCCGGGTAATAAAAATCGAGTGGAAACCCTATTCCAATTTCATATTTACGCTTAAATGACCGTTTTAAAACATCTGAATCAAAGTTTCGATCTGCTCCACGCGGCAAGTAGGTAGTATGCAGATATGGAGCATCCAGAAAAACAATACGAGATGGGTCACGGTCTTGTATTTGAATGTTTTTATTATCAACCCAGCCCCAAATTCCATGCCTTCCAAGTGAATGCAACCCCGGGATTTGTTTAGACACAGCTCTTATAGCTAAGTGACCAGTTCTTCCTGCTAAATGATAGTTACCAGCTGCCTCCTCTTGATAGTGATATATGTCCCCTACAACATTTACCGTCGGTACAACAATGGAGTCAATTGAGTTACCTTTCTTACGAATGTAATCAGTCACCATCTGAATTGATTTCTCCCACCAAATTTCGTCACCATCTACAACAATAAACCACGAGGTTTCGGTTTCATCTAGCATTTTCTGACGTACAACTTCTTCGTTAAAATTTGTCTCAATAGTTTGTTTAAAGGTAACTTTCCCCTTGGCTTCTGGAAGTGAGAGTATTTCGCTGATTATTTGTAAGGTTCCATCAGTACTTCCAGTGTCCCATATCAAAATTTTATCTACATGGTTAATAACGGACATCACCGCATACCAAACAAAACGAAATTCATTTTTTACCAACACGTGTGCCGTTATTTCCATGATTGTATCTTACGATATACCCAGACAGATGGTATCGTCAGGTCTGAAATATTGCCAACCAGAACACTTACTGCGGCTCCAACCGTCCCAAATTGGGGAATAAGCCACATTCCAATACCAGCAGTGATGATCAAACGAATGATTGTCACATATACAAAAAACCTTGGGTATGCAAAATAATAAATAATTGATGTGTGAACAGGAAGCGCAATTAAAAATAAAGCATTTCCTACAAGTAAAATTGAAAACGGAGCTACACTTGAAGTGTATGCCGCACCATAAACCAGTGGAATGACGACCATACCGAGAGGAATCCCAATTACTACCCCAAAAACAGCAAGACCAAGGACAAAGAAAAGTAGCTTTTTAAAATAAACAATAAACTCCTTATGGCTTTTTTGCGCGAGTTTAGGTGCAACAACACTAGCAAGTGCCAACACAACCTGTGTCACAAAACTTACTAAACTCACACCTACCGAGTATATTCCGACATCTGACAAACTTAAGAAATGAGTCGCAATGTAGGTGTCAATTCTTGAAGCAACTGCAGCAATTACAGTAAACAGTGCAATCCATTTATTAAAGTTCATGAACTCTGTAAAAAGACTCCATTCTTTCTTTACAGATATAAACTGAGGAAAAACAATAACTCCCACAACAAATACGCCAAGCAAGACAACGACATACGAAATTAGTGCCGAGTTAACTGTTAACCCCCCTAAGAGGACAAGGACTAGTATGATACCTAATCGTGTGGCATTTGAAGTAACGTTAATTGTGCTCCAATTTAAATAACGTGAGTGTGCTTGAAACAATGTTGTTGAGTAAGATGACAAAAGCGTTGTTCCAACACCAATAAGCGCTATGCGAAGTGGTGTAACAAGTTCCTGTTTGTTAAATAACAGATGTACAACGAGCGGCATACTGGTCCAACCGATTAGTAAAAGAAAAAGCCAGATGATTCCTTTAATCTCTAGGGTAAGTTTCATGATACGAGCAGCCTTAATGGGGTTTTTATTAGCCGATTCGCTAACAAATTTTAGTAAGCCAGTATCAAGTCCAATGTTCGAAATTGAAGAAAGGAGCGCAATGGTTGCAATACTTACTGCAAAAATCCCATTTTGTGAGGGACCTAAATAACGGGCAACAATTGCATAAAAAATGACTCCTAGGATTCCAGTTATCGCTGTTCCACCAAAACTCACAAATGCGTGACTAAATGTTTGAGTAGAAACAATACGCTGCACACGTTTAAAACTAATTGTCATTGGTGCGAGAATAGATAATAAAAATAATAAGTGACAAAATTGTTATTAATGAAAAGTAGATTCCCCATCTAAGATTTACCTGTCCAGTAAAGGTAACGGTACCGACGCTCCACTCAGGTCTTAAGTAAAACGCGTTTAATGCTGAGAACACGGGAACACTTGCATATGACAATTGATCTTTTGAATATACAAATTTTGGAGAAAATTGGTTTGTGAAAATTAACCAGTGAGCATCAGGACTTTTTTCAACAGACCACCGATTTGTTCCGTTTACAGTAACAGTGATTGGCAAGCGGCCTTTACTAAAAATCTCTTTTGGAACATTGCTTGCTGTATAAACAGAAAGTTTCTGCATGATTGTTTGTGCAGTTTGGGACGCTTTAACATACTTATCTTTAGGTATCAAGGCAACAACGTTTACAACAGATAAGCCTTGGCTGTTTTCAATCGAAAGTGTGTTTTGGTCACCATTTGTGTGGACTGAAAGGGTCGTCCACACTAAGTCTTCGGTCGCTTTTATTTCGCCAGGTTGGCTATTAAATACAAAACGTGAATTCTTGTTGCTAAACGACCTAATAGCCAAAATATAGTCCCCTTTTGGAGCGCTTAATGTAAACTCTATTCTCTCTCCAGGCTGGGATGAGAAAGCAATCCCTTTATCGTAATCAAAACTATTGAATGCAGATTCACGTATCAATAGTTCATACTTATATTTTAAGTAATCTTGCGACTGATATTGTGCAAACTGACTCATGGACGCCTTACTTGTAGGAACAAAATGCTCTTTAAGTAAACTCATTGTTAATGCAACCTCCCCTCCACCGTTATCGACAATTGCTGCTGACTCTGATGCGTATTCCAAAAGGTCTTTAGCTTCAAACTTGCCGTCTTCAACAAAAGTCACCCCAGCTTTTTGAGGCACACTTCCAGGAAATCGATCGTTTATCTTCTGGTAGATGGTATCAGAGCCAATAACAAAAAGCATTTTATCCACTCCATAAAAAAGTGGGTAAGGGTCGTTGTTTTTAAGTACCCTTTCGTCGCTCGTTTTATTTAAAAAACTTCGAGAGTTTATCAGGTTAACTGTTTTGTCCCAGTCTCGCCTATTCTCCTGTGTCAAATTTGTGATTCTTGGGTTTCCATTAAGTACTATGTTACCTATTCCAAAAACATCCAGCCAAGTTTCACTTTCAGGTGCGTTTAGGAAGTTAAGACGATCGTGATCACCAACATTCAGATATGCAAATGGACGCAAACTAGCTAAATCAAACGCATTTATAGATTCAGAAGGGGTAACAATTCCACGAGGGTCACGCTCATTTACCCAAACTGTTTTATTGCTGTCAGAAATTAAGGTATTTATAGACTCGATATTCTGAGTTGTCTCACGAGACGACAAAACAAATGATAATTCACCACGCAGTGCTGGAAGTACGGTGAAAGCAAATATTGCGACAAAAATGACGACTGCCAATGAATTTTTCCGAGAAAGGTGAGATACACCTTCACCTACAAGGATTCCGCCCAAGAGAAGTGCTGGTATAAAAAACTTGGTACTGTCTCGAAATGCTGCGCCTAAGGGTAAGGCTAATAAGGTTTGATAAACAAAACCAAGTGGTTCTGTCGTTCCTTTTATTAAAAACACAAAGACAAGCCATGACAAAAAGATTTTTTTAAAACTTTTTTCTGATTTAAGCGACAGCAATATCAATATCGGAAAAATGACAAATGCAACTGTAGGATAACTTACCACTCCATATATGTTTTGACTCCAGTGTGGAGCATAAAGGAAAAGTCCATTTAGAAACGAACTAAACTGATCGATTTTTGTTGACAGACCACTTCCACTATTTGTAACAAGCGGATAGATCCAATACATATTTATACCAATCCAAACAAGAATTGATGGAACAAGCCGTTTTGCTTTTCTTCCATAAAGCAAGACTGATAGAGCAAGGGAAATGAGTGCAATTCGCGGATCGGCTAAGGTTACTATCTCTAAACCGACAAGAGCCAAAATAAACGACCTTTTTGAATAATGCTCAACTGCATGAGAAAACAATATTTGTGATATTGGGAAAAGCCCGTAGGCTAATGCAATTCCCACTTGTCCACCATCAACAACAAGAAGAAAGTAGGTATTTACAGTGTATACAAGCGTTGCAATAAGTTTTGTAGTTTCAGATTTCGTAAAGCGAGATGCAAAAAAATAACTTCCGATAGCTGCAAACACAACTGAAGGGACGTAGAAAAACATTCGGACGAGTAATGCCGAACTTATATTTGCAACTACGCCAGAAATTGAAACAACTGCCATATATGGCCAGATCCACAAAAATTGATTCATTCCACCAAATGCCGTTCCAATTGTTGTCCATGCCCGTGGTTCATGAATGTAGGTTTTTAATAGGTCTTGTGACAAATATGGTGCGTCTCCTAAAGAAAGAGATGAAGAAGTAAATATCGCTCTAAAAGAAAGGCAACTTACAACAACTAATACAATTATGAGGAATTTACGAGTGTACATATGTCAGTCCAAATAAAAGAAAACTAAAAAAAAGATATTTCGAGATATTTATCGCTTGACCTGGGTGCCCAGTCAGGAGAAACACTGAGGTTAGAATGACTAAACAAAAGGCAACTAAAAAAACTAATCCTTTAACTTGTTTCATATTTGGTGTAATTATACGGCAGACTTACCATGAAAAGATATCAGGTCCCGCTCATTTTACTTGTCAGCGCAATAATGGCACAATTGCCGATCTGGGCAAATGTCGATTTCTTTCTTCTCCGTGGAAATGACCTAGAAAACTTCTTTTGGCCCATCTTTGTTTTATACAAGAAATCACTCATGTTATGGAGCGGGTTGCCATTGTGGAACCCCTTGTGGTTTGGCGGGCAACCACTAGTATCAGACCCTCAATCGTTACTTCTCTATCCTGGTCAAATCTTGTTTTTAGTTTTTTCAATACCACTAGCCATTATTAGTAGTCTGTTTATTCACAGCTTACTGTCAGTCTTTTTTGCATACAAAGTTGGAATAAAATATTTTTCATCAAAAGTTGCTGTTATTATTTCGATTTTGTATGTGTTTTCCTCCAAACTTGCCGCGGCTATTGAAGCGGGTCACTTTGGAATAATTCTCGCATGGGCGTGGATACCGACAACCATATACTTCGCACTCCAAATAAATAAGTCTCACAAACTTAAAGATCACATATTACTAGCCATATCAAGCTCTTTCCTTTTTCAATCACATACAATTACAGCACTTATTGTCTTGCCATTTATCTATTGCATTAGCCTTCTGTCAGCAGAAAACAAAAAACAGTCCCTTGTTTCACTTTCTCTTGCTGGAACCGTATTTGTTGGGTTTACTGCACCAGTCCTTTTACCACAAGTGGCGTGGCAGACGATTACAACAAGATACTTATTGCTTTCTAATCCTCAAATATATCCAGTGTGGTTATCAAAATCCGAATTCCTTGCTCACCTTTTTCCTGAATACGCAGCTGTAAGTCAATTTAATACTGAAAAAGTGATTGCTGTAGGTATAACATTATGCGTTGTTGCAATAGTTGGATGGACAAAACTTCATATAAATCAAAAGAAAATATCACTGGCAGTAATTTTATTGGTGGTATTTTTAGCCTTAAATAATGTTTCCCCAATTGCTTTCGCGATAAGCAAAAACCCCTTTATGCAAATCGTTCGGGTCACCACTCGCTTTTGGCCAATATTTATACTTGTTTTTTTGTTTCTGGTAGGAAAAGGTCTGCAAACTATTAAGCACCGTCTTTTCTTTCTATTGGTTTCGGTCTTGTGTATTGGAAATGGGTATTTTCTATATCTGACAACATTAACAAAAATTCCAAATATTACTTCACAGCAAATTCCAGATGTATATCGTTATATTTCCAAAGACAACGACATCTTTCGAGTTTACTGCACTGATCGGTGTATCGACCAAAAAGATGCCGCACTGAACAATATCGAAATAATTGATGGTTATGCCACATTGACACAAAAAAACTACTATCAGAAAAGCTGGGGACTGTTTGGTGGCTATTGGGACTACTATACGTTGGCAATTCCCCCATTCGGTGTAGCTGAAGCCGGAATACTTAAGCCAAACTTCGATAACCTGGGAGAAATGAATGTTAAATATATAATTTCGCCAGATAAAATAGAGTCAATTGACTTGTCACTTGCTACAATTTTGAACGGATACCACATCTATATAAATAAACGCTATCGACCACGAGTATATGTTACTGACTCATCAAGAAAATTGGTGAGAAATGTTTCCTTCTATGCCACAAGTAACAATTCGCTGGAAGTTGTTGGACTTAATTCAAACGAGACACTAGTTTTTTCAACAATCTACTCACCGGGATGGTACGCAAATGGAGAAGAGATCACTGAGGCGGCAAGTAATATCATGAGTGTAGAAACAAATTCTGATAGAGTGGTTTTCCAATTTAGACCAAAATCGTTTACCTACGGAGTAATCATATTTTTTGTGACGATTTTTCTTTTACTTGTAGGGTTTTTTAATAGGTGGTTAACGTTTTCAAAAACACTTAAAGCCACACATAAGAGTAATGTTTCGTAGGCATACATTGCCAGTCGTTCTGACCAAACAACAACTTGAAGTAATCCAAAAACGGAAGCCCCAAACCAAAACATCAGACAAAAAACTGCAAGATGATTACTTCGTGATCTAAGTATCACTACGGAAAAAACTAATGCAAAAATAATAATAAAATGTGCACTTATTACAAAATATGGATGAAAGTATCCAAGCGAGTGGAGTAAAACTAACACCATAAGAATAATTTCATAAACAAATAGTCTTGCGAGGTTTTTTTGGGCCCATTCACCAATCTTTATTTCAAAGTGTTGCAATTCGTTATTAATGTCCTTTTTAAGGATCATTGCTTTTTTACTTATTACGCTT
>CAYQUL010000003.1:11316-33549 GCA_964420735.1 uncultured Gammaproteobacteria bacterium | reverse complement strand
GGATCTTTCCATAGTTTGCCATACCCGAGGCCAATTTTACCATCGACTGCTCTGAAACCCCACACTCATTAAAACGAGTTGGAAACATTTCTGCAAATTTAGTGGTACGGGTGGAGTCTTTTAAGTCTGCTGTTAAAACGACAACTTGATCATTTATCTCGCCCGCTAATACAAGCCCTTCGCCAAAACCATCACGAAGTGGCAAGGACACTATCTGTTTTGTAAAAATATTCTCAGAAAACTTTATCTGTTTATTTAGCATGGGTTATTTCAATAATTTGGTTAATTCCTTTAATGCAACTTTTGTTTCATCGTCGTTCGGTGCTTTTCCATGCCACTCATATCGCTTCTCCATAAAGCCAACCCCTTTACCCGGAACAGTGTTAGCGATAATAACAGTTGGTTTTCCATATTCTTGTCGTGCTTGTTCAACGCTTGACATAATTTGAGTAAAGTCATGGCCATCAATCACTATTACATTCCAGTTAAACGCTTTGTATTTTTCACTGAGGGAGTCAAGTGGCATAACATTGTTTGTGAATCCATCAATTTGAATATTATTTCTATCAACAAAAACAGTCAGGTTTGAAAGTTTGTATTTCGCAGCAAACAGAACACTTTCCCAATGATTCCCCTCATCGTGTTCTCCATCTGAGCAAATACAAAAAACTCTAAATCGGGCATCGTCCATTCGAGCAGCAAAAGAAATACCTGCAGCTTGACCAAGCCCCGAACCAAGTGGACCTGAGGTTGTCTCAAGCGAAGGCATCCGTGCCCGTTCAGGGTGCCCCTGAAGGTCTGTACCTAGAACTCGTAGTGTCTTTAGCTTTGCAACAGAAAAGTAGCCTGCATGCGCCATTGTTGCGTATCGAACAGGAACAATGTGGCCGTTACTTAAAATTAAACGATCACGAAGTGGCCAGAGAGGGTTTTCAGGATCATGGTTTAAAATATTGAAGTAGAGGGCAGTAAAAATGTCGGCCATTCCGAGAGACCCGGCGGCGTGACCTGATCCTGCAGCATTTAGCATTTTAACAATATCAATGCGAATCTCGGTTGCTTTTATAAAAAGCTCCGTGGAGCTCATTTTTTTCATTTTTCAAGTTTAGCGATACATACCTTACAATCTTTTTTATGATCTATTCCGTGAAGCTTTTTCTCAAGCCTCACAATCGTTGGTAATATATCAGCACGACGTGTGACAATATCAAATACGGCAAGTTCTTCCTTTGAGATATTCATATTCTTCCTTATTGCATCGATAATTGAGAGCCAAAATGAACCAAAAAGGATAAATGGCTTGTGGTGCCCGTAATAAAGCTTTGCCAATACCCAGGCCGTTCCAAACTCAGAGATTGTGCCCGTTCCTCCTTTAAAAATAATAAACACATCAGCATGTTCCATCAGCTTAAACATACGCTCAATGTAGTTGCTTGTTTTGACTTCAACGTCAGTGATGTTACCCACATAGCGCCCCTCAAAGCCTGTGGCGTTTTCAGGGTAGAACGTGACTGAAAGTGTTTCTCCTTTCCCTGCCTGTGCACCTTTAGTCGAGGCATCCATAATCCCTGGCCCTCCTCCGTTTACTATGGCAAACCCATGTTCTCCAAGTGTCTTTGCTATCTCATAAGCATCTTGGTAATCTTTGTCTGTAGGTGGCAAGTCAGCGTCACCAAAAAAAGCAACATTTTTAATAATCGGGCGACCAATAAAAGCTTGTTCTTCGTTTTGTGTTTTTCCCATTTAAGTTTATTCTAACCCATTGCGGCTTTCTTGAAGTGATCAATATTTTCTTCCAAATTTCCATGAAAAAGCCTTTTACCGACAGCAACTGAATCAACTCCATGAGCACTTGTCAGGGCTATCGTATCAAGGCTTATTCCACCATCATCACAAATAGTAAAAGTGGCTCCAATTTTGTCTCTTAACTCATTTAACTCTTCTATTTTTGACAAAGATTCCTCGTGAAAGCTTTGGCCCCCAAAACCTGCTTGGACAGACAAAACAACAACAATATCTACAAGCATTAATGCCTTTTCACTTAAAGAGGCAACCGGTGTTTCCAAGTCAAGCGCCAGTCCTGCCTTGGCTCCTGACTCATGGACCAAATCAACAAAAGCGACTTGGTCATCCATTTTTTCAATCTGCCCAATCACTCGGTCTGCGTGGCCCTTAATACACTTCTCAATCCATTTGGATGGGTCAATTACCATCAAGTGATAATCAATTAAAAGTTGTGTTTCCTGTGGTGCCAAACTCTCAGGTGAAATAGTTTTATTTTTTGCAAATATTCCATCGATGATATCAATCTGGACACGGTTAACTGAAGGCTCACACAACTCCAAGAGCGCACGGACTTCTTCAATATTGTTACTCAAAATTGCGGGTATTACTTCAAGCATATATTTATATTAAATCAAACGACTAAAAAAAACTAAACACCCTCATTACTCGGAAGGTTTAAAGGTAAGTGTAAGTGGATCAGTTGGAGCTTCGTGACCACCAAGTGCATTCCCTACTCGAATTACTTGCTCAACAAGTCTATTTGCATATCCCCATTCGTTGTCATACCAGGCAAAAACTTTAACAAAGTTACCAGCAACCACTTGAGTTAACTCCAAGTCTACGATTGAACTTTCAGACCGACCAATAATATCACTTGAAACCAATGGCTCATGACTTGCAGCTAAAATTCCCTTATATATTGGATTTTTGGTTGCATCAATAAAAGCTTGGTTTACTTGATCAACAGTAACATCTGTTTTCAATAAAATAGTGAAATCGGTCAAAGAGCCAGTAGCCGTTGGCACCCGAACAGCTTGACCATCAAACAAGCCTCGTAACTCAGGAATTGTTTCGGTAACCGCACGTGCAGCACCGGTAGACGTTGGAATAATGTTTTCAGCAGCCGCTCGCGCTCGCCTCATATCTCGATGCGAATTGTCCTGTAGATTCTGATCATCAGTGTAGCTATGGATGGTCGTCATTAAAGCCTTTTCAATTCCAAATTTTGCATGCAAAACAGCAGCGACCGGGGCAATACAGTTAGTTGTACATGAGGCATTAGACATGACCTGCGCTTGTCCATTGTAATCATTTACACCTAAAACATAGGTGGGCACATTGTCTCCTTTTGCAGGTGCTGAAATAACCACGCGCTTTGCCCCGGCACGAGCGTGCTTTAATGCATCATCTTGGGTTACAAACTTGCCAGTTGCTTCAATAACAACGTCAACACCGTATTGTGTCCAGGGTATTTTTTCTGGGTCACGTTGCGCAAGGATTGGTATTCGAAGATCTTTTCCCGAAACGACTAAATATCCAATGAGGGGATCAGCATCAGTTGCGTCTTTTGCTAGCTTTGTTTCTTCTGGAATGATCTCAATACCAAACTTGCGATACATCGTGTCGTAATTAACCAAATGTGCCCAACCGGCAACATCCATCGATCCTGAAGTATTAATTGCTGTAATTTGCATGGCATCGGTATGGCTTGTCAACCAAATACGAAAAGCAATACGCCCAATACGACCGAATCCATTTATTCCAACTTTAACCATAATTCACTATAGATGTTGAGTACTTAATTGACAAGAACGACGACGAAGAATAAGAAGCTGCATGAACCTAAAAGAATACCTATTTTAGTATTTCAAGTCCTGGAAGTGTTCCTTTAGCGACAAACTCCAAAGAGGCACCACCACCTGTTGATATCCAATCAAAGTGATGCTCTAGATGCAACTTTAAAATTGCAGTTGTGGTGTCTCCTCCACCGGCAATTTTAATAGCATCTGAGTTTGCAATCGCTTCAAATACTCTTTTTGTTCCAAGCATATGGCCATCTTCCTCAAAGTGACCAATTGGTCCACTTACAAAGACAGTTCGAGAATTAGCGATTGTAGTTTCAAATTGTTCAATCGAATGAATTGTTATATCTTCTTTATCGGGGTTTAGTTTTGCCACAGTCACTTTTGGATCTCCTTTGTCTTCAGGAACAAACTCTGGCAACCTGCCTGCAACTAACACATTGTCTGCTTTTAAAATAAGAGCGTTAAGAAAATCTAATTTGTCCTGCTTTAACCCACTTACGATAATCGTCAATGGACGGGCAGGGTTTTCGGTTACCTTCTGCAAATGTGTGGTCTCTTCAGAAAGATGCAGCCCTGCAAGGGAGGCCCCTGGGGTTTTTTGGTTCATCAATGTTGGCAGACCAACTGTTGAGCAGTGAATTCGATGAGAAGTTGCAAACGACTCGTTCACATAATATTCTCCAAAGAATGAAAGTTCCTCCGAGAGTCTTTGATCGTTTTTCTCCTCTTCTTCGAAGAAACGAATATTATCAAGTAATACCAGTCGAGCATTCGTTCTTGAGTATTCATCAAACATTTCAGGAAAGAGTTCTATTGGTTTGTGTGCAATGAAAGCGACATCAGGAGAAAAGTGACTTTTCAAATACTCATGGATTGGGTGTAAGGTGAGTGTTTGATCAAAACCAGTTGGTCTACCACGATGACCAATAAGCGCGATTTTAGCGACACCTTTTTCAAACAGTTTGTTTATTGTGGGTAGAAGTTCTTGAAGTCTACTATCATTTACAATGTTTCCATGCTCATCTATTGCAACGTCAAGATCACCCCTCACGACAACATACTTTCCATTTAAATCAGCTGAATCAATCGTACGCAAATCCATTTTAATTGTTTTTCTCAATCTCAGTGATATCCATAAGTCTCCGCTTGTGACTTTCCTTATTATCAAAATCTGTTGAGATAAACGCGTCAATTAAACCCCAAACTGCCTCTTCTTGTGTGTATTCTGCTGCAATCACTAAAATATTCATATCATCGTCTTTTCGTCCGGCGGCAACTTGATCTGGATTTATTCCAATCGACGAGCGAACACCATCGATCTTATTTGCAACAACATCAACTCCCACGCCTGAACCACACAACAGAATGCCACGACTTTGAGGGTCTTGAGAGACCTCTCGAGCAACCTTTTCTGCAAAAACTGTGTAGTCGTCCCCCATGTTTAGCTCATGTGCTCCCAAATCAACAACTTCATGTCCTTTTTCTGACAAGGCGTCAGACACAAGATTCTTTAATCCAAACCCCCTGTGATCCGCACCAATAAATATTTTCATCCTCACACACTCTACGACACTCGACTTTCAAAAGTCAAAGTGGTAAAATATGTTATCGGACGGTAACAAAAGGAGCATTCCATGCAAACGATCCGAATAGTACTCCTCATCATTCGTAATATTAAGTGGTTTTGTGCTCATATTCGCCTAAGTCTACCTGAGGCTGCAAGCGCAATGGCTAACCCAACTTCGTTTGGAGTTCCGCCCACACCACGAGTGGTTGATGAGAGAGTGTAAGTATTTTGTCCCGGGCAACCGGGACTTTTTTATGAAGAAAATCCTTTTATAAGAAAATCGAGTGATTCAGACTGGTTTTGGGCCTTCACTACAAAAGTGGCAACAGCGATCCCTGCTGCACCCAGTGTTACTCCCACTTTGACATCTTCAGTTGAATGAATTCCTGCACCAATAATTAAAGGTACTGAGGATTCTAAACACAAATCTGATGCAGTTTTTATAATATCTGGGTGACTTCCTGAAACAGAAGCTTCGGTACTACCTACAAGTTCAGGTGGTTCATATGAAACAAAGTCGGGGTGAAGTGTTAATACAAGTTTAAGCTCAGTAATGTCGGTAGCAAAAACAAGCGTTTTTAACCCGGCAGCTTTTGCGACCTCGTGAGTTTTGGTCAATGCTTCAAATGTAGTGAAGCGGTGTTCAGAGTGATTTAAAAACGTTCCCTCATAACCTACTGCTTTGGCATGTAAGGCAACGGAAAAACCCGTATGGGCGCCGTACTCAGTCGAGTCCACATGTTGCAGCCAAACAGGCAACCCAAATTCTGCAACAAGCCCTGAGTCTAAGGAAGCAATTACTGGGATAACCGGAACTGGCGACTGAGCTCTTACATTTTTAATTACCTTTAAAAGCTGTTTTGCCCTCTCTCCTGTCGACTCCTCATATGTTTTAAAGTTAACAAAAATCATTGTATTCCCACTATACTATTTATCCGTTTCTTGTCAAAACCAATAACAGTCTCAACTGGCTGACCTTCTTTTTCAATCACAGTAAATGGAACACCCAAAAATCCTCCTGAGAACGCAGCCATTTCTTCTTGAACAGTTTGATCTTGATCTGTCATTTTTTCTGTAAAGGCAACACCTTTCTCATTTAAGTATTGGGTAAGCATTCGACAATAAGGACACGTAGTATTTGAGTAAATGGTAATTTTCAATTCAAAACACCTCTCTTTCAAAGCACATTGTAGCACGAGAAATTAATGTGTTGGAGCCAAGTATGTGACCGCTAAAATTACAACAATTCCAAGGACAACAAAGAGCCACTTTGACGTTCTTGATTTTCCACGAGAGGCAGCAAGGTCAGGTAAAAAGTCACTTGCACCTAGATACAAAAATACTCCTGCTGAAATGGCGAGTAGTATTCCCAAAATTGGTGTAATTTGATCTACAAACAAATAAGTCGCTATAGCCGCAACAACCGTTGAGAGTGCTGAGAAAAGATTTGCAAGAATTGTGTTTCGTTTTGACCAGCCCGCAGAGAGTAAAACACCAAAGTCACCAACTTCGTGAGGAATTTCATGTAAAAAGGTTGCCAGTGCCACCACAATCCCCAATTTAGGGTCCACCATGTACGAAGCTGCTATCGCAATTCCGTCAATAAAATTGTGTATCGTGTCTCCAAACAAAACAAGTGAGACCGACCCATGATCAGGACCCACATGTACGTGCCCTTCGTGGTGATGCATGTTTGCAAAAAACTCTTCAAAAAAGAATGCAACAAAAAACGCCACTAAGACAGCAAAACTCCCAACATTGCCTGACTGTTCAATGGCTTCTGGAATCAGATGAATAATACTTGTCGTTATTAAAACGCCAGCAGCAAACGGAATTGCCAAGTGAGACAAGTTTCGAGACAATCTTTTACTCACTAAAAAAGCAATTCCCCCAGCAAGACCGAGAACACTTCCAAAAATGGCAAGCAATAAAATTGCAACAAGAGGATGCATATACATATATTACATTAGCTTAAAACAAATCCAAAAAGTGAAAGCCATCGAGGTTGGTCGGTTACAGTTACTTCTCCAGTTGTTGCTGAAACCGAAGTGGAAACAGGCACCACAAGTTTTGCGATTTGAAAAATCTGAACAACCCTCTCGCCTTTAACAAGATAATTTAGATTATTACCATCACTTTCAAGTGAAATAATTCCATCTTTAGGCAAAATATTAATTGCACCAATTGAAACAACTTTTTTAACTGCTTCAGAAGGCAAAACGGTGAGCTTTTTTTGCACCTCACCGCTATTTACATATATTTCTTGCTCTTGAGGCTTGATTGTCACCGTAAAACTTGTTTTTGCCGTTATACCTTTTTGAGAAATGCCATAGCCATCACTAAGCTTAGTAACAGTCACCTTGTCAGAACTCCGATCCCCTTCAATCTCCAAGAGCTGTGTCATCGCAGTTGGTATTGTCTGATCTTGAGTGGATGTATCAGTTATGATCTTAATATTAGTCTTGTTCTCAATCTCAGCTATCGCTATCTCTTTTACTCCTTCAAGGGCAGCAGAGGCTATGTTTTGCGAAACTTTTTGGACTGTTGCACTAATATCAGTATTGTCCCCAAGAACATTTCGTTGCACTGTTCCATTTTTTAAAACAACAAAAAGGGACTCAGCTTGAACTGAAGACACACTGACTGATAGGAGTGATATGGTTAAAACGAATGTTGATATTTTCTTGTACATATACTTATTGAGATGTCTATTAGGCTACCACATTTAATATTCATTTGCGTATCCTTCTTAACTTACACAAATAACGAGATAATCGTTGCACCTGCCGCAAGCAACATCAAGATTATAACAATCCATCCAACTACATTTGTAATTATGTTGTTTCGGTACTTCCCCATTATTTTTTTGTTTGCCGAAATTAATATAATTGCTATCAAAATAAAAGGAGCAACAATTCCATTTACCACAGCAGCCCAAACGAGTGCCCCCATCGGGTTTATTCCTAAAAAGTTCATGATAAGTCCTCCAATCATTGAAAGTACAATCACCATATAAAACAGTTGTGCCTCATACCACTTTTTAGATAAGCCTTCCTTTTGTTTAAAACTCTCTGAAACAGCATAAGCACTCGAACCAGCAAGAACAGGGATTGCAAGTAGCCCTGTTCCAATTATGCCAACAGTAAAGATAATATATGCAGCGTCACCAACAAAAGGACGTAGTGCATTAGCTGCATCTGCAGCTGTGGCTATTTCAGTAATGTTGTTTTTAAACAATGTGACGGAAGTTGCGAGGATGATAAAAAACATAATTAAGTTACTGAAAAACATTCCAATCCACACGTCTAGTCGCATGGCAGTAAGACTTCTGTTTGTTAGCGTTAGTTTTCGAAGTGCAAGCGTACTGGCGCCAGCATCAATTTCCTCTTCCACTTCTTGAGAGGTTTGCCAGAAAAAGAGGTATGGAGAAATTGTTGTCCCTAAAATTGCCGTTAATATTAGTAAGAACTTAGGTGAAAATGAGATTTGAGGAACAACCAGGTGATAGAAAACTTCATTCCAATCAATTGTTGTTGCAAGTGCGGCAAACACGTAAAAAATTAACACAAACGCGAGCCATTTTAAGTATTTAGCATAAACATGATACGGAAGAAAAATTTGCAATCCCATTGAAAGCACGGTAACTAAAATCAAAAGAAACGTGAGGTTAATCTGTGGAAACAATAAATTGATACTTGCGACCATTGCACCAATATCAGCACCAATGTTAATCGTATTTGCGATTAACAAGAGAGTTGTTAAAAAGAAAATGATATGACCCGGAAATACTTTTCTAATATTTGCAGCAAGTCCCCGGCCGGTGACAAGCCCGATACGTGCACACATCTCTTGAATAACGGCCATTAAAGGAAGGGTCACTGGAGCAAGCCAAATTAAACGGAGTCCAAACTGAGCACCTGCTTGAGAATAGGTTGCAATACCCGAAGGGTCATCATCGGCAGCACCCGTTACAAAACCAGGTCCAAGAAGATTAAGGGGGTTCTTTTTTGACTTTAACTGCCTGCGCATCTATACATTGTACGCAGATTTATACAAGACTATAAAGACCAGCTTTCGTTCATGAAGCAAACAATAGTATAACAAAATTGACTGCTATCTGTAAGACAGCAGTCGATCAAATTAAGTAGCAGCCGGTGGCTCTTTTGCCCTAAACATAAACACATCGTTTTCGTTAACTACGTCCCAGGCTCCTTTTTCGCCACCATAGTTTGATATGATCAAATCGACCATAAATGGTACAACCCTGACATCTTTTTTCGGATATACCTCTTCAAGAGTAAAGGTTACAATATACCCACGAACCCATTTAGCCTTCAGGATCTCGTCGATCTTTGACATAACTCCACCTGAAGCAAAAGATGTCCGTGCAGAGGATTTGTGCATTTCCTCTAACTCTAAAACGGTAACCATTTTTTTCTCCTTGGGTTAACTATCAACTGCGATATAATATCAAACAGCAGACAAAAGGTCAAGTTATGGGATCTTCATTCATACCGAATAGCCTCAATTGGAGCAAGATTTGCTGCTCTTCTTGCAGGGAACACGCCAAAGAAAACACCAATTGCAGTTGAAATGCCAAGGGCTGCAATAACTGAAGTTGAGTTAATCGCTAACGGAAAAAATTGTTGAACAACAGCAACAATTAATACTGCCATAAGAAGGCCGCCAACCCCGCCAAAGAGAGAAAGAAGGACACTCTCAACTAAAAATTGCATTAGTATGTCTCGCTTGGTGGCCCCAATTGCACGCCTAATGCCAACTTCTTTCGTTCTTTCAGTTACATTTGCATACATGATGTTCATAATTCCGATTCCCCCTACAACAAGCGAAATTGATCCAATGGCAAGGAGCACTGAATTAATGATGCCAAAGATTGATGTAATTGCATTTAAAATTTCTGTTTGTTTAATAACTGAAAAATCATCTTTTTTATAGCGCTTTGCAAGAATTTCTTTGGCATCTTCAACAACCTGAGAGACATCTGCATTCTTGTTTGCACTCAGATACAAAGCAGAAAATGTTTTCTCAGGGGAAATACCGGTAAAAGCTGTTGTGTAAGGCATAAAAACACCTTCATCATAATTAGGCCCACCGAAGCCACCTCCACCTTTTTCTTTGATAACTCCAATCACACTGAATCGCTGATCTGCTACAACAACTTTTTGGCCGAGGGCACTTTCTGGATCACCAAACAGATCTACTGCAAGTTTGTTTCCAAGTACTACTACTTTTGCACGTTTGCCAACGTCAGAGGCACTAAACGTCTGACCGACATTAATTTCAAAATTAAAGACTGGAAAAAGGTCCTCGTTTCCGGCAAATAGTGAACCAGATTTTGTTTCCGCACCAACAGACGCCTTTACTGGTTTACTAATTAAAGGAACGACAAAATCCACCTGTGGTGTTCGACGAAGTGAATTCACATCCCGTTCATCAAACTTTACTGTGCCAATTGTTGACGCACCACCCCCTTGAAACTGCCCGTCTTCACCTAGTAGGTTTCCGGGAAGAATAAAAATAAGGTTCGTTCCTAGAGACGCAAATTGTCCTTCGATGTAGTTGCGTAATCCTACGCCAAGTGCGATTAAAATGACAACAGACAGGACTCCGATTAAAATTCCTAAAGATGTAAGGAATGTACGAGCCTTATTTCTTCCAAAATTTTTTAACGCAGTTTTAATCTGAAAAGTGATGAATTTCATAAAGGATTAATATCTCTTAACAATAGTTCCATCTTTGACAAAAACTTGACGTTTGGTTCGATGCGCAACGTTTTTGTCGTGCGTTACGATACAAATAGTTACTCCCAAGTCGTGATTTAAGGACTCCATCAGTTCTAAGATTTCCTCTCCCGTTTTACTGTCCAGATTCCCAGTTGGTTCATCTGCTAAAACAAGAGTTGGTTTCATAATTAAAGCACGCGCTATTGCAACACGCTGTTGTTGTCCTCCAGAGAGTTTATTCGGGTAAAAACCAGACCTAGCTGCTATACCAAACCGCTCAAGCAGTTCGTCTGCATAAAGGTTGGCATTAAAATTCATTTTGTGTTTTGCATAAAGCGTCGGGAGTAATATGTTTTCTTTCACTGTCAGTTTTTGAATTAAATTGAATTGTTGGAAAACAAATCCAATTGATTGGCCACGAATACTTGAAAGTTGGTTATCAGAAAGCGTTTCAACGTTTCTGCCATCAATTAATACCTGACCAGAAGTTGGTCTATCAAGAAGTCCAATAATATGCATCAAAGTTGATTTACCAGACCCTGATGTACCAAGAATTCCCACAAATTCACTGTCTTTAATTGTCAGAGATACATCTTTTAAGGCGTAGAACTCTCCATCAGCTATTGAGTAAACTTTACTCACATTTTTAACTTCAATCATGGGGTTAGTTGTAGACCACCGTTCCTTCGGATAGATCAGTTTTCAGTTCAACACGGTCCTCGCCTTCTATTCCAATCTCAACATATTTTTTAGTCTTTTCACCAATTAACACATACTTCCCGGTTTTATCACTCTTAATAAATTTGTTTGGGACAAAGAGCACCTCTTCTTTTTGAGACAACACAAACCTGGCGTCACCTGTCATACCCACTCGATATTTATATGATGAGTTGTCAACGGTTAACAAAATTCGAACTGGATAAACCGTTCCTGAATCAAATTCACTTGGAGTAAATGATATTTCTGAAATCTTTCCAGAAAGAGTGCCATCTAGATAAGCATCAAGAACGATGTCAACCGCACGACCGACAGAAAGCTTTGACACATCAGACTGATCAGCGTTAACTGAAAAATAAATAGATTCTGGGTTAACAACTTTAACTTGAACCACACCTGCCGTGACATTTACTCCTGGTGTCTCATTTGAAACATAGGTCACGATGCCTGCAAATGGTGCAATTAGAGTTGCGTCACGCAGATCCTTTTGTGCCGTGATATACGCCTCATATGCCTGATCATTTGCTACCTCAGCCGTTGTCCTTGTTTCTTTCTCAGTGAAAGTTTCAGAATTTCCCTTGTCTTTCAAGTTGTCATGCACTTTTGCGACTGTTGCCTGGGTCAATCGATATGCCGAAGCTGCCCTCTGATAAGTACTATTTAATTTAAAGGTGTCAAGTTTCATTAATGGTTGCCCTTTTGTAACCTTGATACCTGAGTGAACTCCAACCCATGAAAGACTTCCGGAACCGGCAAAAGGGAGGCTTACGTCCTCTACTGCTTTCACTTCTCCAGACAAAACAAGCTCCTCTTTAACAAGGCCACGACTAACTGTCGCAGTCTCCACTGGTTTGGCAGTAGGTTGACTTACAATGCGAATCAAAACAATGACAAGGACGACAACAAGAGATATCACCCAGTTGCGACGCTTTTTGTACCAAGAAGTGTGTGTTGTGTTTTTTTCCATATGCGGGGTGTAGTTTACACCTAAGTCACAGTATATGCCAAGAATGATCATGAAAAGAAGAACAAAGCATCTTGTGGGCCCTCAAGAAAAAGGACCCACAAGTAAAAACTAACGCTTAATACTAAACTTCATGGCACCCATAGCTGGGGCAATACTTTTAGCTAAGCCTCGAGTTACCGATTGAACTTCGAGAATGCTGACCGCCTCAGAGAGACTTTTTCCCCACTTAAGAGCGTTTTCAACATCACCTCTATAAACATGGGCACCTTCAATCTCTTTCAGCCAACTTTTGTCCATCCCGTAGAAATGGCCATCCTTATTTAAGGCAACCCATAAAAACCGAAACAAACCACCATTATTTGGCATTTACTCCTCCTTAGTTTTGGTATTATGTCCTCTTTTTTTTAAGTATACCTCGTATAATCAAGTATGGACGTAAAAATTGAGCCTACCTGGAAAAAAGTCCTTAAAGATGAGTTTGAGAAACCTTACTTTGCAAAACTTACTGATTTTGTAAGAGAAGAATACAAGCGCAATCGGATATACCCACCTGGATCAAAAATCTTTGCAGCGTTTAGTCAAACTCCTTTTGACAAAGTAAAGGTTGTGATCTTAGGACAAGACCCCTATCACGGAGACAACCAAGCCAACGGGTTAGCTTTCTCAGTGGCCCCTGGTGTTACCCCCCCTCCTTCACTTGTGAATATATACAAAGAGATACTAACTGATGTCGGCAAAGCTTCACCTAAAACAGGCAACCTTGAACGATGGGCAAATCAAGGAGTACTGCTCTTGAACGCAACGCTCACGGTTTCAGCAGGTAGCCCTGGGAGTCATCAAAACAAGGGATGGGAAGTTTTTACTGACGCAGTAGTTAAAGCCTTAAATGAAAAAACAACAGGTCTTGTTTTTATTCTTTGGGGTTCTTACGCACAAAAAAAAGGTGAACATATCGACAGTAACAAACACTTAGTCTTGAGATCTGCCCATCCTTCCCCATTTTCTGCTGACCGAGGTTTTTTTGGATCAAGACCATTTAGTCAAACGAACGCATACTTGGTGTTTCACGATAAAGAGCCAATTGACTGGTAACTGTTTTTTGACAACAAAAAAAGTGGACAGTAACCACTTTTAACATGACTTATCAAATTATCAAAAAATTATTTAATAGTAAATTCTTTTAGAATTTTCTTTTCAGTTTTTCCCTTTACGTAAGCCTTAACACTCAAAAACTGGGCAATACCACTATCTTTAATTTTTTTCTTCAATAATTCGTCAACTTGGAAGAGTCCAGCTGAGTTATTCATAAAGATGTTCACTTGAATTGGTTTTTCTTCTCCATCGACTAGTTCAACACTGTCAATTGCATAGGCTGAAATAGAATGGATATCTACCGTTCCTGCTTCAAAGCCAACTCGACTTCTGCCTTGACTCATGTCCAGAGCATCGGCGACACGAACAATTCCACCTTCAATTGTTTGTGGTCTACCTCCACTTCTATGGTTAATGATGGCATGCAACACTTCTGAAGTAACAATGACACGCTCTTCAAGAGGAAGGAAAGTTAGTCTTTCTCGTAAAATATTGTTGGCGATAATTAAACTAAATTCCTCATGCCCATCACGATTTATTGAAATCCCAAAGTCATGAAATAAACTGGTTAAAAGAACTACCAACTCGCCGTATTCATATGGAAGGCCAAAGTTTTTGGTAATTGACATTTCAACACCACTTTTATGAAGAATTCTGGTCAAGCGCAATGCAATATTGGCAACAATTTGAAAGTGAACAGAACCGTGATCTGGCATTTTAAGCCGGTCCATTGCATTGACGTTTGAGACACGCCACAAGGTCTTGATTTCAATATCATTATTGATAATATCAAGCGCTTTTTGGATAAGCTCGTTTTTTTCAGCCGGAACTCGGATATCTGTTTGTCCGCGGTCTGATAGATTTTCGTTCATCTGTTGAGGATAAAAATAAAGGAGACACTTAAATGTTTCTCGTAAAAACAAGTATCTCATAAAGACTGCCAGTTGTCAAGCCTATAAGTAGTGCAGCTTTCTACCAGACTTTTTACGCAGAATAATTTATACTACTTAGACCTGCTATGAAAAGGTCCCTTCCTAAGCCTTACCGCGCATTATTTCTTTCGATCACTTTTACGCTTACCTACTTTTTGGCGACTTTCGCCACTATTTTTGTGCTTACGGCTAAAAACGCATACTCTCAAATCGTCGTTACCCCACAAATAACCCCTAGTGCCATAGCGGCTAAGCCCACACCAACGCCTGATCCACTGGCTCCATTTGGCATACTTCTCTTAGGGTTCAGAGGCGACGGCAGCCGTGGTGGAACGTTAACTGACACAATGCTTGTAGCCTTAGTTTCCCCCAGAAAGCAACAAATTTCTCTTATCTCTATTCCACGTGACTTGTGGGTGTCCTTAGAGAGTGAACAACAAACTTTCCACAATTTTAAAATTAATGCAGCATATGCAATTGGATCTGACGAAAAAAATTATCCTGACAAGCCTGTTCAATATAAAGGTCGAGCCGGTGGAGGTGCGATGGCCAAGGATATCGTACAAAAAGTAACAGGGCTTTCTATTCCCTATTTTGTGTCTGTAAACTTTGATGCTTTTAAGAAATCAATTGACACATTGGGTGGTGTTGATGTGAAAGTTTCAAAGCCACTTGATGATCCATTTTTCCCAATAACTGGAGAGGAAGAAAACTTGTGTGGAAAGGAATCTGAAGAAATTGCCGCACTGACGGCAACTCTATCTGCTCAACTTTTGGAGGAGTCGTTTACTTGTCGATTTGAAACGGTATCTGTGCCTGCCGGGGTAAACCACATGGATGGAGAACTTGCGTTAAAATTTGCAAGGTCAAGACATGCAAAGGAAGATGGCAGTGATTTTTCTCGAAGTGAACGGCAAAAAGAAGTAATTTTAGCAGCTCGTGACAAAATTTTCTCAGTTGGGTTCCTTTCCAAGTTAATACCTTTCACACAAAGTCTAGCGGGAAGTGTGCAGACCGATATGGACCTCTCCACTATGCAAAACTTTATTAGTCACGCAAATGAATATCGTAGCTATGCAGTAAACTCAGTCTCTATTTCAACAAAAAATGTGTTGAAAGAAACGTATAGTACCGATCGCCAATACATATTAGTAGCCACGACAGGTGAAGGCAATTGGAGTGCAGTTCACGACTTTCTAAGTGATAAATTAAAACTGACTGAAACCACCTCAGAAACTCAAAACTAAAGAATTTATTCTGTTGCACCAGCTGACCTTGTTGCAGACTCTGAAGCCTCAGGGGTAACAGTTAAACTTGATTCAATTGGCATTGGTGTCGCTGTTGTCTGAGTTGAACTTTCCAAAACTGTAAAGTTTGTGACACTGGAGTTTTCTGCAAGTAAGGCAATCCAATTGAGAAATTCTGCTTTGTCCGAAGCCTTTTGTGTCATGACGTCAAATCCCGCTTCAGTTATGTTTTGCACCTCAAAACCTTCGACGTTTGATGAAAGATACACCAGCGGTTTGCGAGCAAATGCCTGACTAAACACTACTCTAAATTTTGTCGTGTAAGGTGGAACTAAGACACTTCCCGCAGTATCGGCGTTTACGGTAATGTTTCCACGAAAAACAGTATCAGCTAAAAATTCTACTGACTTTTCAAAAACAGCTTTATATTTAAAAATGACATCAGTTAAAAAGTTCCAGAAGGTCTCTCCCCAAGCGACATGTTTTTCAAAATCTTTCTTTAAAAGTGTGTCAAATAACGCTTTTGCGATTTGGTCTTTCACTTCAATTTCAGTCACTTGTGTAAGTGAGTGAGTGTTAATCTGTCCAGTTGGTATAATCTCCTCCCCTGTTACCAAGTTTTTCTCGTATACCAGTTGAGTGTTTGTAAAACCTTCGAGGGTTCTGAGAGCCTTGAGCATGTCAACATTAATTGCAACATCATTGTTTTCAGAATAATAACTCCACGCGAGTGGTTCACTTGCCCCTTCCGGAATGAGGGTAAAATTGTGTGGTGAAAGCGTAGTGATGTTTCCTGCCTGGTCTCGGACACGAAGCTCACTACTGGCTGCAACCGCTTCTGCATAGAGTTGAACACCGGCGGAAATGGAGGTGGAAGGCGGCGTTCCATTGGCAATGGCGAGTACATTTGCTGCGCTTGTTCCTGTACTACTTGTACCAATACCAAAATTGCCTGTTAGTACATAACTGTTTGTGCCATCAGCTGCAAGCACTACCTGGGCCGTCCCTGCCGCATTATTTATTTCTAGTGTTCCTGCTCCCCCAGAAGTTTCATTAAACTTCACAAGAGAAGACGCATCACTTGCCTTAAGCTCAAGAACTACATTGCTAGTTGATTGTGAATCAATTTCTACGTCTGTTGCCATTTGAAAAAGCCCGGCACCTGTGCGCTGCAAAACAATATCTTGAGTTGCACTTCCACTTCCAAACTTTAGTTTTCCGTCTGAAGTTCCAAGCCATCGTCCCTGAGTGTCGCCCACAACTTGGGTACGAAAAGCTTCAGAGTCAGTAGCTGATCGCTGCACACGGAATGCACCGTTCGTGCCAACGAAAAATTCATCACCTGAAGTGTTTCCTGTTTTTGTAATTGAGGTGTTTGTTCCGTTTGATCCAATTGCAAGGCTTCCAACACTATTTACTACAAAGCGATCAATGGTTTCGTTTCGCAAGCGCAATAGGTTTCCTGCCGTTCCACCAGTTGCAGTTGAGTCAACATAAATACCCTGTGACCGAGTGCCAGTTCCTTTCAAGTCTATTGAAATTGCCGACGCATTAGAGTCAGTACCAGTTCCATTATGAGAAATTTTTACCGTTCCTCTACCTGTTTCATACCCAATAATTCCCACTGTACTGTCGTTTGTATTGTTCCCGGTTACGGCTAGTGCATTTGACGAAGTGTCTGTGCTATTTGAAACAATTTCAACTGCATTTGATGTTCCGTCATAGTTCATATAAAAAGCAGCTTGCTGGTAAAGCGGATTATCAACTTTAATGTTGATCATGTTTCCGTTGGCTGTCTCATCTGCATTTGAATAAATCCCGAGTCCTGTTCCTTTGTTATATGTATTGTCGATAAAAATCGCTCCACCACTTGACGACAAATATCCTGCGTCAGCTGTTGGGTATAACTCAATACTGTGGTCCGCTCCAGAGTTGCGAATCGTTAGTTTTCCTTGTGGTCCAATTGAGGCAACATTTGTCCCAGTGTGGTTTCTCCACTCGGTAATGCTTGCCGTCTGTCCATCAGCACCTTGAAAGATACTTACAATTTTTGAAGCAGTCTGGTTATCTACATGAAGCGAAGCTGAAGGTGAGGTACTGTGAATACCGATGTCTCCCCCTATGTTATAGAGATTATTACTTGCAAGCCAACTTGTACCATTAAAGTAGGCAGTCGCGCCGGTGTCAGCGGTTGTTGGAAGTGAACCAACTTGGGTAATAGTCGTATTGGTGGTGGTCGTTCCGCTAACTCCAACTTTGTCATCAACTAAAACAAGAGTTCCTACGCCATCAAGTGTTAAAACCTTTCCTTCCGGATTTTTTAACACTGAAGAAACATTACCAATGGAGACCTTGCCATTAATACGGGTGTCGCCAGAAACGGTCAATTTCCCCCCAACCAAGACATCGCCATCTGAAGTCAGACTATTGTGTTCAAGCGAAGTCACAATCGAATTAGTCTTATTTTCAACCAAGTTTGAATTGTAAGATTTGTAAAAAACAAAGCCTAAAAATAGAAGGGCACCAACGGCAATAATTTTGATGATAGCTGAAACAAACCTCATGAGTATGGGTATTCATTTTTAGTATACGCGAGCTTGGTTATCAAGCGCAAAAAACAACAGATTTTTTGTAATCTAAAGACAATCTTGACAAAATACAGTTATAGGCTTATCATTGCGAAACGAGTTTAGTAAGGAGAAGCGGCCGTGTTGTACCCTATTTCACCTGTCTTGAAGGAGAAGGTTTTATGGTTTGGGTATCGGTATTTCATCCCTTTTTCGTTGGTGGTGGTGGGTATCCTTATCCACTTGAGCAAATTGCACCACTAACGGCATGAGGCGTGTTACCTCACAGTAACACGCTTTTTTTGTGCATTAAAAAACCCCAGACTGTTTTGCCTGGGGCTCCTTTCAAACGGAATGGCTTTAACAGCCTACGATGTTCTTACTTAGTTTCCCATGATGGGTTCCTGAGTTCAGGAAGAGATTGTGCCTTTATCAAAATAAGGTACCGAATCCACAGGTACAAGTAAAACGTCGAAAGCAAAAACCTTCGATCACCTGTCAAGATCAGACCGTATAGTGATTGAAACACAAAACTCATCAGTAAAATTGACGCTACATATGGGACAACTACAACGATTCCCGCTATCACTGAAACAGTTGCCGCAGTTAACACGGCGTTCGCGATAACCGCGATGAGCACACCTAAAACTAGAAAGGGAAAGAACGTTAAGTAAAACAAGTCAAACTGCACAAATGGATGCAGCCGTTCATACCCTTTTTGGAGAAGAAGATAGTTTTCTCTCCATCCACTTCTGCTCCATCTTCTCTGCTGCTTCTTCCACACCGCGATCGATGTGGGGGCATCTGTCCAGACAATCACATCTGGGTTATAGATGGACACCCAACTGCGCTGAATGCACAACGTTGTCATATGTCGATCATCACCATAGGTACACCGCACTCCAAGAAATGTCTGGTTGTACCACTCGTCCAAAATCTGGGCAAGGTTTTCGGATCTGATGGCCAAGAAAGGCCCAGAGAGACAAGTCATCTGACCATATAGCGATTGAGCTGCGCGTTCTACATTAAACGCATAGAAGTACCGAAGTGAGGTAAGCAAGGTTAAACGATTCACTGCGGCGTTTGCCACACGAACGTCACCAGTCATACATACCGCTTCAGGTCTTCTCTCAAACAGTCGAACTGCGGAAGCTACTGCATCAAGGTCAAGATACGTGTCACCATCTGCGTTAATAACAAGGTTAACGCTGTCGTTTAAACAACGTTTAAACCCGTTGTACATTGCCTCCCGTTTCCCCTTAGTAGGTTCCACGATAACTTCAAAGCGTGTCCAATGATCCTCAAACTCTGACGCAATAAGTCTCGTCAAATGGTCATACATTTCAATGTCTTTATCATCATTTATGACCAAGTAACAAGACTTTACCGGATGTGATTGGTTAGCAACAGATCGTACCAGCATTTCAACTTCATCTGTTGATAACTTATAGATGGGAGCTACCATACCGACCGTAACAAGCTTTTGAAAGCTTCTGTAGACGAGGTTTGCCCATTTTCTGTCACTGATTCCAGTCTCTGCTTCAATAACAGCTCTAAAGTCATCATATCGTTGATGACGACCAGCGTTTCGGTTCAGTCGATCGCTACTTTCTGGCATTTCCTTCACAAGTTCATTGACAATTTGTCGCCGGTTCCTCATGACACTACGGTTATAGCGCAGCGCATTTAACTGCTGCCACACTTTACGGGCAATTAAAAACCCCCCATAGACCGTGATTGTGACGGTTGTCCCTATTCGAACGAGATACCAACCTAGCCACGTAGAAATTACCAGAAAAACAGCAAGGAGTATGACCGCAACCAGCGGCCAGACACGTCTCCAGGCCAGTAAGCCATTTGACGGTATCATTTACATATTTCACTCCTTGTCAAAACTATCACCGCTTAGGCTGTTAAAGAACACCACCGCTTAAAGGAACTTATTATAACATATAATATAGGTTTTTCTACAGCATCCTTTTTTGGAAAATTTGAGGTTATACTATATAATTGGCGTATCAATTAATCCAATGGAGGTAGTTATGTTTGGGATAATTGTTTTAGTTGCACTTGTTCTTGTTGGGATAGCCTTAATTTGGCAGTTTCGGAGCCTAGCTCCAAAACTTGATAACCGGCCGCCTGAGATTATAGCGCGAGAGCAGCGAAGCCGGAAACGGTTTCAGCAAGAGCAGCAACGCGGCGAAGCTTAAGCATTGGGGTCTACGACAAAAATTTTGCCGATCAATGTCGTAGACCTCCCCTTTTCCCAAAATTACTTCCGGGGAGTTATTTGTAACACACAACAAAGATCGGTTACAAGGGTTTCTTTCCACAAAAAAGACGCCACACAAAACAGGCGGCGCCTTTTATGAGCTTACTTTCGCTTTCCCTTTTTCTTTGGTGACTTCATCAACATTTCACACGTTCTACAATCGTCCTTGTGTGTTAACACAAGATATAAAGCTGACACTCCGACTAAAACGTAAACTAACTGTGCAAGGGCACCCATACCAAACAGTGAACTTACTAAGTTAAAGTTTAAGAGTCCGATGAAACCCCAGTTTAGTCCACCAACGACTAAAAGAGTAAAAGCAACAACATGAAGCCAACCAGTATTTTTACTTGACATTAAAATCACCTCCTTTACATTTAATGTAGTACGTTTTGATAAGTGCTGTCAAAGGAAATTCACTAGATGAATTTGTAACGAAACGTATGCTAGAATCTTTTCTATGAGTTACGACATTGAAGTAAGAAGAACAAGGAAGAAAGGTCTTGGCGTTTATGCCCTTCGGGACTTTAAAAAGGGTGAAGTTATAGAAAAAGCTCCAACACTTCTCTTGGACACAAAAGATCGTGCACACTGTGAAGAAACTCCCCTATCTCACTATATGTATCCATGGAGAAGCACGAGAAGTGGTGCGATTGCTTTTGGATATGGTTCCATTTATAACCACTCATTTGAACCAAACGCTGATTGGAAACAAAACTTTAAAGAACAAGTCATGACATATACAGCAATTAAAGACATTAAAAAGGATGAAGAAATTTTAGTTAACTATAACGGTGAACCAGATGACACTACCCCAATAGAATGGTTTGAAGTTGAAAAGTAACTAGTTACCCAGTAAGTTCATTACGCCACTGTTTACTTGATTGTTCACTGCAGTCATTAATTGAGACACAGCTATCGCCGTAAGGACTAAGGAGGCGACAGTAATAATAATTGCAGTCCAACCAATTGTTTTTGCCTTCCTGTCTGTTTGGGAAATGTAGTGAAAACCCCAAATGAAACCCATAGGTGGAAGCAGTAAACTGCCAATATACAACATTGCTTGTGCGTAAATAGTTGTTGATTTGGGAACAGCCTTAATGTTTGCTCCACAGTTAAAACAAAAATAATCGGTTTCTCGTACTTGAGTGTGACAACGGCTGCAAGTTTGTGTTTCCATTACTTCTCTACTATACCTGGTCTCACTCTTTTTTTATAACTAGGGTTCCAAGCAGATAGCGAGAGATTAACTCGATCACCAACAAAGGCCACCCCTTCTCGGATAAGCATTTTTCTTTTCTGCTTAACTCCACCTGGACCTGAGTAACCTGTCAAACTGCCATTGCTGGCAACAACTCTGTGGCATGGGGTGTGTGGCGCATCAGGATTAGTTTTCATGCACATGCCAACAGCGCGGGCGGCATGAGGGTTATTAGCTAAAGCCGCAAGTTGACCGTAGGTTGCCACCTTGCCTTCGGGGATCTGCCTAGTCAATGAATATACGGTTTCCTTAAAATCAGCCATTTATCTCCTTTTTG
>CAYQUL010000003.1:5375-11306 GCA_964420735.1 uncultured Gammaproteobacteria bacterium | reverse complement strand
CATAAAGTGAGGCAAAAGAGATACCAAGGAGCAACAGATACGCGGAAACTACTTCATAAAGAAGATCGCGAGTTCTATTGTCAATCTCACGAAGGGACCTGCCAACAAGAACGTACCCTGCATAGTCATTTGTTACGTAACGGGTGACAACAACAGCGCTTCGCACTGTTTGAGCCGGTTGCCAAGTAACTCTATTTTGTACTCCCTTTTCCTTTGTATATAAAACCACTCCTTTTGGAGGGATGCGGGTTGTGCCATTAAGTATCGCATTTGAGACAACCAGTTCTCCATTTTTGTCATATATTGATATAAATGGTGACAAGCTTTGTGCAATGTCAACTGTCTTTGGAGTAACAATAGTTTTGGCGTCCGCTCCATTCGATAGAGCAACTGCAATATCCTCTGACATTTGAATTTGTGGGTCATTTGCGCTTCTGCGCAAATTTTGCTGACCAAGAAGAAAAACCAGTCCACAAACACCCGTTAAGACAATTGCCGTAGGGAGAAACTGCTTAAGCTTTGTAAGCATAATCCATTGTATCACTCACCTAAGCAAATTAACCGGGATTAGTCCCTTTAAAAGTTTTTAATCAGTGAAAGCATTGCCCGCTCCTCCACGGTCAAGCCAAATTTTTTAACAGATGTCTGTTTATACGATTTTTCAAAGTGAGGAACCAAAATATCTTGTTCATAGGAAGTAATAATTGCAGGGTGAATATAGTAGGTTTTACATACCTTTTTTGTGTTACCCAGTTGTTTAGCAACATCAGTCACAGCCTGGGAAATATTTGCTTTTTTTTCTTTCAATGTTTCTGGCACCCCTTTTTGATATAAGTCATCCCCAGCAAGAACACTGCCCCCCCACGTTCTGAAGTCCTTGGCTGAAAAGTCAGCCCCTGCATATGCTTGCAAATAGGTGTTTACATCAGCTGAGTCAACGGTCTGACGGTTTTTTCCCTCATCAACATATTGAAATAACTCATACCCAGGCAGCTCTAAGCAAGACCTTACAGTTTTAGCTACACGCGGGTGAGTAATTTCTAACTCATGGTATACGCCACTTTTCCCCTTAAAACTAAAGGTTATGGTATTCCCTTCAACATCAACATGCTTTTCTCTCATGGTTGTTAACCCGTATGACTGATTCTCGTCAGCATATGTTTTGTTACCTACACGTATGAAGGTGTGTTCAAGTAGCCAAATAACCGTTGCGGTCACTCGGTCACGAGTAAGTGAATGTTCTCTCATATGTGAGAGCATTGCTTTCCGAAGAGTTGGGAGTCTTTCTCCAAAATCAACCATCTGATCGAACTTTTTTTGTTGGCTTTTTTTAATCCAGTCGGCGTGATAGATATATTGTTTTCTTCCGCGTGCATCAATACCAATTGCCTGTATATGACCGTAAGGATCTGACGAGATCATAACATTTGTCCAAGCCGGAGGAATCACTAATGAAATGACTCGATCTCGCTGGTCCTTTGGTATCGCGACTCCCTCATCAGTCACATATCGAAACATATCTCCTTGCTTAAGTCGTTTCCATGAAAGGCTCTCTTCTTTTGTGTAATGTACCTGTGCCATGGTGTTCTTCAGTGTATATGTTCTTCTCCCTGTTGTCATAGAGAGACCTTAGCTTACCTGTTATCACCTTCACCCTGAAGTTTATTTCTATCTTTGCGAGAAAACAATTTTTCCAAATTTGACTCAGCAACTTCCTCGAGCGTTAACCCAAGCTCAGTGCAGATTTGTGTGAAGTACCACAAAACGTCACCTAGCTCACCTTTCAAAGCTTCTTTATCATCATTTGAAATTACGCCGCCTTTGTCACGAAAGATTTTCTTTATTTTCCCTGCAACTTCTCCCGCTTCGTTCACAAGGCCCAGTGTTGGGTAGGCAATCGGATGATCAACTTTAACCAACATCCAAGTCTTTCTTGATTCTTTTTGATAATCGGCGTATTTTTTTGTTTTCATTTGAAAAAGAATATAGCTACAGTGAGTTACTTAGAATGGATATCCTTTTAATCCTTGGATTCCTTTTAAGACGGCAACCTCACCCATGATGTTATTAATGTGTCCTGTGATCAAACTTCCAATAAAACTTCCCACACTTCTCTCTCCCATCCCAAAAGCACTCATATCAACTTGTTTTTCAAAATCTGCGTCAGAGAGTCCTTTAACATATTTTTCAGTCGCTCCAAACACTGCCTTTGCATATTTATTTGCTTTATTTACATCAATCTTTACTGATTTTAACCACTTGGGGTATGCCTCTACCCACTCAGTCGGTTGTAAATCACTAATTCCAGTTTTGTCTTTCCAGGTAGTTTCAAAAAGTGGCTTTGTTTTCTTTAAAAAGATCTGTGTAAAAAAATCCTCTGAAAAGATTAAATGAGCATATGTTCCTGCAATTGGGTTAGCAGTCCCCGGAGGCATAAACGCGGCAACTTCATTGGTTACGCCGTCCATCGTTTGAAGCATATATGTGTGAGCTTTCTTCAGGTCTTCCAATGCGTTCTTTGTGGCAATGTTTTGATTCATGAGACATAATACCACACGCTTTTTATATCAAACCAATGGTGAGTAAAAGGACGTTTTCTTGTAAGAAAAACTAAAAAAGACTATAGTCCAATTATGGAGCGTGAAAACGGACAAGGTATCATTCCGCCTCTCTTTGCTGAGCCTAATCCAATTGAGCTCTCTCCGGAAGCGCCTGCATATAAGTATTATGTGGAGCGAAGAACAATGAGTTGTCTTGAGGACTTAAGTCACACGACAGACAACAATGACCTAACTGAAAAAATTAACTATCTTGCTACTGAGTTTCTCCTCCTTAGGCTACACACCAGAGGCTCAAAAATGACTCCTGGTGACCAAATGAGTTGTGATGTTTTTGACAATGTTCTTAACCTTTTTAAAGACAATGAGGCCGTCACCTGCGAAGCAGTTTCACAAAAATACCGTGAATATATAAAAGACCACACTGATAGCCTGGCGCTAGTCAGGGAGTTTGTCGAAAATCCAACGATTACAGAACAACCTGTCGTCTAATTGTTCTATTCGGTAGTCGGAAATTTTGTGTATTCGTCTGTAGGTGTCAACTGAAATACCTCCACAGATTGAAGAACCATAAATTTTATATTTATAATTTGCATCTTTTTGTTGTTGTATCACAATAAAGTCAAGACCTTGATAGTCACAGTTTAACTTTTGATCAACAATGGTTATCTCCCTTGTTTGTTTACAATCATTGGAAATAACGATGCCATCCAAATCATAAAAATTACTTACTGGAAGTGTGTACCTTTCACTGTTGGTATAAAAAAGGTACTGTTTGGCAACATGGTACGGAGTCTCGGTAATAATTGAGACATCTGTTTTTTGACTCCTCTCCCGAACTGCAAGACTTGCCACGGTTCTTTCTGAAATATTAAAACTTTCTCCCAGTCGAATTGGATATTGGGTAAAGTAAAAGATAATAAAATGGATAAAGAAGAGAAAGTACAAACAAATGGTCACCGCCCTCCACCCCTGGTGCTTTATAGAAAGTATTCCAAACGATGAAACCAAAACAAAAGCAATCATTAATGGGAATGCATGGTAGATTACTGAATAAATGTTGCTCACTGCAGGACCCAGTGGACTTATCAGGAAAAAAATAAGAACAACTGGAAAAAATTTCTTGCCCTTATTCTTTAGAAACACAAGTCCTAGCGGACAAACAATAAAATCAAGCCAGTAAAGGAGCCCATGACCAATAAAGGTGTAATTGATACGAGGGTCGCCGGAAACAAACAAGTAGTTTACGTTAAAGGTGTTAAGATACCCGGACACCATATTTTCAGCTAAAACGGTATATTTATTAATAAGTAATCTCTTGCCGACAAATTCGAATGATCTTTTTCGCAATTTATCGACGGTTACTGAGACCTCATTGGTATTTAGGAAAGTAACTTCACTGAGTCTTTTATCAACCGTCCCTTCTTGAAAGGCCTTATGCGAAACAAAAAAATAGAGACCTAAGATAAGAAGAAAAAGACTACCTGCCACAAACAGTTTCTTGCGAATCCTCTTTGCCTCATACCATTTATAACAAAGTGACAACAACACAATTGGCGGCAAAATAACTAATGCTCCGATATATGAGAAGGTACTAAGGAGAAAGAACACGACTGCCAGATAGATTTTCTCGTTTTTCCTAAAAAGAAAGTACACTCCCCAGAGTAAAAACATTAATGCAGTTGGAGCAGCATACGTGACTCGCGAGAAAACAAAATTCCATGGACTTATTAAAAAAAGGAATAAAATAATTAGGTTTTGATTTTGGTATTTATAAAAAACACTAGCTAGTTTTATGAGAGCTAAACCTAAGCACAAATTTATAAAAACAAATGGAAGTCTCGCAGAAAAAAGACTTAACGAAACAAATTTAAAATAGGGACTTAAGAGAAAAGGTATGAGGTTAGTTTGTTTTGCTTCAAGTCCAGTCTGAAAAAAGAAAGCCGGGAAAGAAACTCCTGACAAATCTTTCCCTGTGTGCGCAATTGCTCTACTACTTAAAACCATATCAAGCTCGTCATGTGATAGATTAGTTGGGAGTACACCTAAAAAGAGAAGCCTTATACCAATGGCAAACATAATAAAGAGTATGAGTAATCCAGATTGCGTAAACAAAGCCTTCTTTATATTCATAATAAATAAAAGTATCGTCACTATTTTGTTATTATAACCGTTATGAAGTTTACAATTGATTTTCTTGGAATTGGATCAGAAAAAGCTGCCACCTACTGGGTTGCTGATTGTCTTAAAAGTCACCCTGAGATTTGTTTTGCAAAAAGAAAAGAATTAGCTTTTTTTAACGAGTTTGACCAGCACTTTTTAAAGTTAAGAAATCCAAGATATTCTTGGGGCACTAAGTGGTACCGCAGGCAGTTTTCACATTGCAAAAGAAAGAAAATTAAAGGCGAATATACACCAACATATCTTTATAGTGAACAAACGGCAATTCGTATTAAAAAACACTACCCTAGTACAAAACTCATTGTTACTCTTCGTGACCCAGTTGAAAGGGCTTTTTCACAATATCTACATGACATAAGCACCGGAGTAATACGAAACTGTACTTTCGAAGAAGCACTTCAAAAACACGATAGCTACGTTCAAAAAGGTCTTTATTTTAAACATATTTCTACCTACTTGAAATATTTTCCACGAAAACAGATGATATTTATTTTTACCACAGACATAACAACAAACCCAACAAAAACATTACACCGGTTGTATTCATTTTTGGGACTAAAAGAGGTTTATTTTGTTCCCGAATGTATCAATTCAAGGCCAAACCAAGCTTCAAGTGCCAATCTCCCTTGGTTAAACTACTTTCTGCTGCAAACAGAATTCTTCTTAATCAAAAAAAACCTTGATTTTATATTAAAATTGTTGATTGATTCAGGAATTCGAAGAAAAATATTTGCCTTTAGTTACTATTCAAATAGAACGGGATTGGAGGTATACCCCAAAATGAAGTCCTCGACAAAAAATAAACTTAGAAAAATATTCCGTTCAGATACTGAAAAGCTTGAAAAGCTACTAAAACGAGATCTATCCACTTGGAAATAAGCTAAGTATGACATGACAATAACTTGTTTTAGTGGCGTATAATGACTGTATGAAGGGATATATAGGAAACATTGAAGAGATCACACTTAAAAACGAAAACTTTCGTCAGGTTCTTTATACCGGGCAACACGCGCAACTTGTGGTGATGAGCCTACTTCCCCTTGAGTCCATCGGAGTTGAAACACACGAGATAGTTGACCAGTTTTTTAGAATCGAGAAAGGCGAGGGAGAGATCCTTATTGGTGACCAAACATATCCACTTAAAGATGGTGACTCGGTTATTGTCCCTGCTGGCGTTATTCATAACGTGACT
>CAYQUL010000003.1:0-5365 GCA_964420735.1 uncultured Gammaproteobacteria bacterium | reverse complement strand
CCAGGAGAGACTTCAGATATACACTATTTATTCTCCCGCCCACCACAAGGATCAGGTCGTCCACAAAACGAAGGCCATAGCTGAGGCCGACCAGACAGACCATATTTAGTAAAGGCTAGTTTGACTTATTACTCCAATTTTTTACTTTTTTGTTATTTTTCTCTGGTTTTCCAGAACACGAAACTTAACAATTTTTGTAACTAAACCAAACGGAATTGGCTTATCTATCGGAAACTTAATTGTTCCTTTTGATACTTCATATTTATGAAGTACTTTTTCAAAAGCCTCAACACCAGCGGCACCAGGATAGAAACCGATATGGTGTTTGTAACCCCCAAAATGAACTAAGTTACCATTCAATTTAAATGTTGGAATTCCGTAACTGATGGCTTCAGTTGCCTCTGGAGCGGCCTCGTTAATAACTTCTCTAAATTTTTGCAAAATTTGATGTACCTCAGGAGGAAAAGTGCTGATATATTCATCAATTGTTTTATATGTGACCATACGCGATGAAGCTACTATACCAAAAGGCAGATAATCAAGGAAATATATAAAAATCCTGCACTTTCTTCGAGTCACTTAAAAATCTTTTTTTCAATATCCTAACGCAAAAAGGGAACATCTATTTGATGTTCCCAATACTAACCAATACTGGACTATTGCGCAGGTACTTGCCCCACTCGAGTAATTGACAGCAATTTGCTGCCACTTGTGCCTTTTTTTAGTTGTCCACAGGTCGTACTGATTTTAGACCCACGAGCATCGAGAGTATCAAATTCGGGGTCCCCCACCTTCCAGTCACGATAGGTGTAAACCACCGTCGCACTAGTTTCATACAAGATATTCTTGGCCAGAATCGCCAAGTCTTTATCTAAAGTACAATATACATAGTATCCCCAAAGAACCACACCTGTGTAAGACCATTGTTGAGTGGGTCAACATTACTGATAACCCCGCGGCCATATCCCGCTTGATTGCCTATACCAGTGCTTAGGTTACCTGGGCCTTGCGCACAACCAGCAACTATTACAAGCAATAACAAACTCAGTAACCCACAAATCACAATCCGTTTCATCTATCGCCTCCGTTCATTACATCCAAAAAGACGTAATAGAGTCCAATAGTACCAAAACATAAGTTGGTAGTCAAGTTATAGGTTTAGGTTTCTTTTTTGGGGAGAGGTTTTAGGAAAAATGAAGTTACATTCCCAAGAAGCCAAAGAGTTTATGCACCAAGAAAGCAGGCCAAACGATTGCTTTAAGCAAACCAACCAGGCCTTCAGAAAAGTTAGCTGCATTCTGGACAAAATAAATGGCTGCGCCAATGAAGCCCAATCCGTAAACAGCATCTGATCCTCCTCTGCATTTCATAGTCTAATAATATCACACAGCGTCACACACAAGGTCTGTGATAGAAAACACAAACGTCAAGTTAAATCCATAAACGGATTAAAGGCGACTTCCCATAAATGGCCATCGGGATCAGCAAAGTAGGCTGAGTAGCCTCCCCAAAACACTTCTTGAGGTTTCTTAATTTCCTTTGCGCCAACTGAAAGTGCCAATTCATATACTTGGTTTACTTTTTCCTTTGAAGATACGTTGTGTGCCAAGGTAATTCCACTAAACCCTGTACCTTCATACGAAACAGTTGCGTCCTCTGCTAGCTTTTTTCTGTTATATAAAGAAATCCAAGTACCTTCCATTTCAAAAAAAACAACATCATCTCCCTCTTTATAATTGTGAGGAGAAAACCCTAAACCATCTCGATAAAAGTGTAATGACTTTTGAAAGTCAGACACTCCAAGAGTAATTAAGCTTATCTTTGGTTTCATTGAGCCATTATACATGTACCTTGTACATTTAAAGTACATGTATATCAAAGAAGACATAAAATCCCCCACCTCTATGTGGGGGAAGTCATCCTATGTGGCTGTATCATAAATGTAGCTAAGGTAACTTAACCAATGTTGAGCATCCAGCCATTGGTTTGTAGCCAGTTCAAGATTGTAAGCACTCTTTGAGAGAATAAAGTATTGCTCCAAGGTAGCTGCATCACGAAGAATAAACAGTATCTTGCTAGCCTTATCTATTCCACTGACAACATCTGCTGCGCCCATTACGCCGAGTATCTCCCCTAAACCAGCAGTTACCAATTCTTCCAGTATCATGCGAGCACCTTCCTCTGGATGGATACGAATATCATCAAATGTGTTAAGTTCTTGTATCATATCGTCCTTTGCTTTCAGCCATTTGACGTAGCTATTCATAACCCAAGTTTGTCCGTCTTCTGTAGTCATTGGTATGTAACCGACATGACGAGCTACGGTAAACCAAACCCAAACCGGCGAGTCTTCACGCCCATCCTTGTAGCGGACAATCATTCTGAGTACATAATCTCCCTCAGGGAGGCTTGTTATATCCCACACTTCCAGTATTCTGTGTTTGATATCCATCGGAAAATTTCGCTGAATCCCAAGCATTTGCCAGGGAACGATCTCGGATCCAGAACCATTGCGAATGTAGTTTCGATACTGAAAATAGTAAAACGAAATATCAGATGGAAGCGTCCCTTGAATCAAGATGGGCAATGTAACTGTTGATCCTTGTGACGGAGAAACTATTTCAGGTTGATTTTGTCTCGTGTCATCAGAGTTGAGATATCTCAGGTCATAAACGACAACAGTCGCACACCCAGTTGAACGATTTTTGGTATCAACGGTTAAATTGGCATGTTGACCTTGTTCTCCAGTTACCTCAAGTATCAGGCTCGTGTCCACACCGCCTTCAGACCAATTTGTGCTGTATGTGGATTCCCCGATCTTTCCAAAGGCTTTTAGGAAACCAATAGCCTTGTTCTCCAACGCTATCATGGTTTCGTTGATCTCGGTGACCATGAGCTCTCCTGACATGGATATCTGTTTTGAATTACAGTTTATATAGGTTTGGTCTACCGGATAAGAAGACCATATCCCAGATAAGACTGGTGCAAATACCGGTCCATTTCCTGGACTAATAATTGGTGAGGTATCACTGGGTACCTCCTCCACCACTACTTCTTCTTCAGCCTTAGGAAACGAGTGACTAATAAGTGTGATTGTGCCGTAGGTTGGTCCAACATCACTTTTCACCCGAAAGTAGGTAATTGCGTCAAAATTAATGATAAAAAGTGGTGTCTTTAGACTGTAACTTCCATCAGAGTTCTCGGTATAGGTATCGGGTAAAACAGCTAAGGCGTCTCCGGAGTCGTCATAGACTACGCCACTCGGGTATCCAGTTCCCAATCTGAGTTCAATTTCGTATGCAGGAAAGTCGCTCGCTAACACATATGTTACTTCTTCTGCTGCGACAAGCGAGATCGTAATGGGATGGTCCGGCGCTAGATAGTTTGGTGGCAGTTGAGCCTTAGTAGGGCAAGCTAACACACCTAAAAACACTATGGCCACAAACAGTATTCTCTTGGTAAACATGATCCTCTCCTTACTAGGAAACAAGAAATAGCTCTGTTAAAGAACAATAGAAATTAACCAGATGTTATTCTTACTAAAAATGCTTGTCAAATCAATACAACTTTGATAAATTACTTTTTCTTTCTATTATCAGCATGAAGAAAAATGATGCCTAACAAGATGAAGAGTACCGCAGACAGCCAATTTTGCGATTGAATTGCCTCTACAAGTGCAATTCCAAAAAACAGAGCAAATATTGCAGTATTTGATCCAAATTTCATATCCTTAATATTAGACCATAAAATACATAGGTCAAAAGAGTCAGATGTTTGTCCGTCCGAGTCGTTTACACCTATTATCTTAAAACCTTAAAGCTTTTAATTACAGAAGACGTCAGACTTGGGTCCAGTCTTGACTTTTGAGCGACACTGTCTCCGCCAGTATAATACCCTAAAATATAGATATTACTTGCGGTTACGTATATAAATTTGTTCTCTGTCGCCCCACCTGGAAACTCCCAAGGTTTATTATTTTGAAAGTTTTTCACCTTACTGTTATCAATGTTTTCTTCACCTACTAACTTGTAGGTGTACCACTCAGCTAAATCAGGAACACTGTCAACAAGGTTTACGCTCTCTCCAACATTCTTTAGAGCAATTAACTTTTTAAAGTGGTCAGGATTGTAGTTGTATATCTCTCCCACACTCTCTTTCATATCAGGTGTTACAACGGAAACATAAATAAAATTTACTGGGACAACCCCTTCAGTGACTGATTCTGGCAAAAATATTTTGCTGTACTTTCCTTCAGACTCGACTTTATACCCAGCCGGCAATTTTATTGAGTAGCTAAATTCAGGATCTGTATAGTCTTGGGTGAGAAATGATGATCCATTTATAGAAACGTTCTCGCGGTTCTCTGAAACAACCGAAATGCCCTTCTCACTTTTCAAATACACAACCGCCCCCAAAGTTACTCCCAAAACGAGAACGAGGATAACTAAGATTTTTTTCATAGATAATCAGTTTATAAACTTTTTTCAAGTATTTCAATAATTTACATATAAGGACCTTGTCACACCTGCTTTATTTGAACGGCAACAGCGGTCAATCCCTCAGATGGTATGATTCTTTCAACCAACCCATAAACTGAAGATCAAGTTCCTCTTTACTACTGATGTCAAAACAATTCTTGAATATTTTGGTAGACATGGGAACAGATACCGTCAACCTTGGGGTGTTCAATTCCCTATTTAATGCAAAACGAATTTCCATGCTGTCTTTTTTTGGCAACACGGCAAGAAAATCGTAGCTGCCAAAGAGATGAATACAACATGGAAGCGAAATAATCGTACATTTACCGATATCTTTTTCTATTCTCTGGAATAAATAACTAAATAGTTCTTGAGCTTTTTCTTTATTCTTGAAGTGCGAATCAATCGGTACTTTTTTGCAACTATGCGGCTGATCTGTTTTTTTAAAAAACCTATCACAATTCGGACATGTCCACATAATGGCATTATACTCGCTTCACCTAAAGTCAAAAATGAGTCGCAACTATTTAAAACTTATCAAGAAAAATACAACTCCAATAAGAAAAATAACAAATCCCCAAAAAGATTGCCTTCCATTAAAGAGTTGGGCCTTTTTGTTAATTCTGTCAGGAAATGCAATTTTTTCGATTCCTTTAAACAGTGTTACCCACCCCAAAACAGTGACCGCTACTCGCCAATTAGAAACCCACAGGTTATGAGCGACAACTGTGGCAAGGCCTAAGAGAAAAGTAATATATCCCGTGGAGACGGTAATTGTTTTATTTTCGGTATAGTGAATTACTCTACCCAATAATTTTGCACCCACGGACAACAATCCCAGAATCATAAACAGACTACCCCAAAACCTAGCTAAAAAGATAGAAATT
>CAYQUL010000002.1:26100-38494 GCA_964420735.1 uncultured Gammaproteobacteria bacterium | reverse complement strand
AACAAGTCGTTAACAGCCGGCAGGAAACTTTGGCTGAGAAGGAAGATGCGGTCATAAAGAATGGCAAGTGTGTGGCTGGTTATCAACGCATCTGTCCCAGCTCCAGTCTGTCGTAACGTTACAATCGTTAGGATCATTGCAACACCAATAAAAATAGAACTGGCTTCCAGTACTCTGGAAGCAACAAGGCCAAGTGCCATGCTTTCACTTTGTTTCTTTAAAACTGGGAATAACACTACAGCTGTAGCAATACCTGCTAGTGCAACAACTATCTCTGAAAAACCCCCAACAATTGCAAAAGTGTCAGGCCCAGAGCTTAATATGTAGCCCGACCCCTTTACCTGAACATAAAGTGAAAGTAGTGTCGGAATTGATACAAAGGTAAGAAGATAAAATACACCTGCTAACAGCGATATTTTTCTTTGAGAGGTCATACTTTTTATCATTCGTATAAGTATGTCCTTGAGTGTTCAAAATAGATAGCGCCAATCCAAGATCAGCTCCATCTAATGGAATATGACAGAACCTATTTAATGAATACTTCTCTATAACAGTGAAGCCTATTCGCCAGCTTTTCGGATCGCTTCAAGATCAAGTTTTTTCATTGGCATAAATACTTTTGTAACGGCCTCTGCTTTTTCAGGATTGCGCATTAATTCGTCTAGGATTCTTGGTGTTATCTGCCAAGTTACACCAAATTTATCTGTACACCATCCACATTGTTCTGCTTCAGGAACGCTTGAGAGTTTTTCCCAGAAGAAATCAATTTCTTCTTGTGTCTCGCACTCAACAATATATGAAGTCGCACCATTAAGTTTGAATTGATCAACAGGACCACCATTTAAGGCCATGAAGCTTATACCATCAAGTTCGTACTCAGCAGTTAAAACAGATCCTTCAGGTCTTCCTCCAACTTCTTCTAATCCCTTAGGTGCTTTTGTGATGTCTCCAAGTTTTGCAGAGTGTTCACCAGGAGCTGAATTGAAAGTATCTATATAGTAGTTTGCTGCCTCTTCTGCGTCGTTGTTTGCAAACCAGATGCATGTAATTAGTTTACTCATTTTTATTTATGAGAAAATTCTATTATCCACTCGATACCGTATTTATCTCTAAACATACCCATATATGACCCGTAGGGGCCATCACCCATAGGTCCTTCAACAATTCCCCCAGCCGAAAGGCCAGTAAACAATCTGTCCGCCTCTTCTTTACTTTCCGTATTTATTAAAAGCTTGCTTCGATTTTCACGCTCATTTACTCGCCCTAAGATTTCTGGAACATCATTTGCGATTAGCAAAGTACCTGTACCGATAGGTAAAGCAATCTGCATTATCTTATTTTCCTCTTTTTCTGCTACTTTGAATTCGTGGCTCGCAAGGTCTTTGAAACGTACAATTTTTGCAAACTCTCCACCAAATACTGATTTATAAAATGTAAATGCTTTTTCGGCATTTCCATTGAAGTTAATCCAAGGATTTATTGTTTTCATACGTTACATGATATCAAATTATAGTAATTTGATGAAGAGTTTTTATTTGGCTCGAGGATCGTAACATTAATATAACCTGTCGATTTGTGTGTATTTTTAAGGTGTTTGAGGATTTCAAATTTAATCAGCAATTGAGGGAGAAAATGGATAAAGTACGGCCAATGATGGTTAATTAACATCAATTAACCATTAAAATCCTATGACATCTTCTTCTCTGTTATAAAGAAGCTAAACCAGGCAAACCAAAGAAGCCAGAGTAAATCTTTCCAATCTTGGGTAAAAATTCCGGGAATGCCGAGGAAACCCAAAAAGCCTAAAAAACCAAATAGCCATTTCTTCTTCATATTTATATTGTACACCTTAGTACGGAGGTTATATTTAAAGCTATCGAGGTAGTTCGAATTCTAGGCTATTTTTTTATGCTCCCCCGGTAGGACTCGAACCTACAACCTTTTCGTTAACAGCGAACCGCTCTGCCATTGAGCTACAGGGGATTATTTTTAAAGGAACACCAAGATTATACCTCAAACGAGGGCAAGTTCAAACTTCCCTCCCTGATATACTGTGTAAACATGTACTTCGGGCAGTATATATTTCTCTTAACTTTCTTAGTCACAAACCTTGCACTCACAATAAAGGCCTATTTTGAGTGTAAATACAAGAAAAATGCCTTTAAAGACACACCTTTCCTTTTTCCACTTGGAAGTTTTGTTTGGGCAGACCAGCTAGTGTTTGGTCTCTTGTGGAGTGGAATTGCGTCTTTTTCTCTTTTAACTTCAAATTGGCTAACTTTTTTACTGGCCACTTCTCTCTTTTGGCTTACCAGAAGTGTCGGTGAAACTATTTATTGGCTTAACCAGCAGTTCTCAACAGTTAAGAGAAATCCCCCTGAAAAGTATTTCCTTTTCAAAGTTTTTCATAATGACTCAGTCTGGTTTGTCTATCAGATTTTCTGGCAATGCATTGCTGTTGTCACCATCCTTACGTCCCTTTACCTGGGAAAACGTTGGTTAGCATCAATTTAAAGAAGTTTGCACAAAAAAGACGTGTCAGCCTGACACGTCGATTGGTCTTTTCATAAGAATTTCTCATATTTGGGGAGCCAAACGCGATCTATTTTGACGAAAGACATATGAGAAAGAAATGAAAAGATGGTTACTAGAAAGAACTGAGGACTCCCAGTCCAGGCATGAATGTATGTAATCCACATTAGTGCAAGGAAAAAAGCCGCCACCATGTTAACTTTTACGTCCATTGCGTGAGCAAAAGCCAAACTCACCATAAAAGACAAGACATACAACAACCCAACCACTGTCGTCATGAAAACCCCTTTCAACTACGTTAAGACTTATATTATCGGGTGTATATACTTTCTTGTCAAGAAACTACCAAACTTAACAAAGCATTGTTAGTCCAGATAATCCTGAAGTTTCTTTCGTCGTGAAGGGTGACGAAGCTTTCTTAAGGCCTTTGCCTCAATTTGTCGAATACGCTCTCGTGTTACACCAAAGACTTTTCCTACCTCTTCCAACGTTCTTGCTTGCCCACCGTCTAAGCCAAACCTGAGGGCTAAGACTTTACTCTCTCTTTCTGTTAAGGTTCCTAAAACTTCCTCTAGATGGTCTTTTAATAATTGCTTTGAAGCAGCGTCAACTGGTGAGTCTTGGGACTCATCTGGAATAAAGTCACCTAAAGTTGAATCCTCATCTTCTCCAACTTTGGTGTCCAAGGAAGTTGTCTCTTGTGAGATCTTAAATATTTCTCGAACTCGGTCTGCAGTTAACTCTAATTCTTGCCCAATCTCCTCTGGTGTTGGCTCTCGCCCTAACTCCTGCATTAACTTTTGGCTAGTGCGATACAGCTTGTTAATGGTCTCAACCATATGAACTGGGATACGAATTGTACGAGCCTGATCGGCTATCGCTCGAGTAATTGCTTGTCTAATCCACCAAGTTGCATAGGTTGAGAACTTAAATCCTCGTCGCCAGTCGTACTTCTCTACTGCACGAATTAATCCTTGGTTTCCTTCCTGAATTAGGTCAAGAAGCGAGAGTCCTCGACCAATGTACTTTTTGGCAATGGAGACAACTAAACGCAAATTACTTTCAATTAATTTGTCTTTAGCCCTCTTACTTTGTTTCTCGTAGTTTTTTGCAAGTTCTATTTCCTCTTCAGCGTCTAGGAGTGGATATTTTCCAATTTCACGCAAGTACTGACGAACTGGATCTGTTGACTCAGTTCCCTCAAGCTTTGTTAAGATCTCCAGTTCCTGGTCCAGTGAAGCAGTTGCACTCTCCAAGCCTGCTTCGTCAGCCGCAACTGACTCAAAAACATCAACCCCTTCAACAATTAATTGCTCATAAAAAATATCCAGCTCTGCGAGTCGATTCTCCGCATCTGGAAATACGTCAAGGATGTCCTCTTGGGTTATAAACCCTTGTGATTTTCCTTTTTTGATAAGTTCTAAACTGGGTTTTCTGAGTGTTGTCATATTTTGGACTCGAAACGAGGCACAAAAAGAAGAACAGATGTCTAGTCCTGATTATACTCTAAACCCTGTGCGGATCAAGAGGAAGCCGTAAATTGAGCAAGTTTTGCCGTCAGGTCGCGATGTTTATTGAGTGCAGCAGCAAGTTCTTCGTCATTATTTGACCGTTCAGCCGCCGCAATTTCTTCACTTGCCTCCGCTAATTTTTCTCTTAAAACAATTTGAGAAAGCTCTTTTGTTAAAAGTGATGTCTCCAAAACATCATCTTCTTGGGACAGAAAAATATCTGTCAAAAGCTTTGCGTCTGCCTCTTTTAAGGTTAAAGAAAACTCAGACAGAGGTTTATCTGTGTTTTTCACTTTCCACGGAACAAACTGTTTGTATATTTCTTTAAGTTTAAAGTCATCTAATAAAATTTCACTGGATACATCAATTTTAGCCAGTAGTAGGGCTGCAAAAAGACGCCGTTCAAGCATTTGTCTGCGGTCAAGCACTTCTGGTTTATAAACACCAAGTGACTGAGTTTTGCTCAGTGTCTGTTGAGGAGTTGCTGCAAGCTGTGAAACAACTGCCTCAGGGGGCACGCGAAGACGCATGGCAAGGTATTGTACATATCTGGCCTGTACAACTTTGTCTTCCACTTGTGCCAGAAGTGGCATCACCTCTCGACTTACATTTCTTACCCCCTCCCCAGTACTTACATCAAACTTTGACAAGGTAAACTCAATAATAAAATCCCACACACCAACAGCTTCACGAACGGCAACAATAAACCCCTTGGGGTCAGCTTTTGCAAACTCATCAGGGTCTTTGTAACTGCCAAGTTTTACAACCCTAACGGTCATTCCCATTTTTTCCGCCAAAAAGATTCCTTTAAGAGCTGCGTTACTTCCTGCAAAATCACTGTCTAAGGCAAGGGTCGTTTGTCGAACATAGCGAGACAAAACGGTTAACTGACCTTCAGTGAAGGCCGATCCTTTAATTGCAACAACATTTGTAACTCCTGCTTGCCAAGCAGAAAGTAAATCAATCTCTCCCTCAACAACAACAGCCATGTCGGCTCGTTTCATATCAGCCTTTGTAATATGAATTCCATATAAAGAAGCCCCTTTGTGATAAATCGGTGTTTCAGGTGAGTTTACATATTTGCCCACCTTTCCAGTGTCAAACTGAGGCAAGACACGACCTGCAAGCGCTATCGTTTCCCCGTGATGGTCACAGATTGGAAAAATCACACGACCACGGAAACGGTCTACGTATCCTCTCTCTGTTTTATAAGTCAGTCCTGCAAGCTCAACCATTTCAGGAAGGTATTTTTTCTTTTGCGTAAGGTACTTAAACAAACTATCAGGAGCTTGAGGAGCAGCCCCCAGTTTAAAGGTATCAATGGTTTTGGGCTCTATACCACGGCCTTCTAAATAGTCGCGCATTGGCCCTCCCAACGGATGGGACTTTAAAACATAGTGATAAAACATGGCAGCTGCGTCGTTAATTTCAGTTAACAGATGTCTCTCTCGACTCCCTTTTGAATCAGGTTCTGTTAAGACGACACCAACACGGACTGCTAAAAACTTTAAGGCATCGCGAAACTCCATTCCTTCGTGTTTCTCTAAAAAGGTAAAAACATCTCCTGCTTCTCCACAACCAAAACACTTGTACATTTGCATATCAGGAGAGACAGTAAATGATGGAGATTTTTCTTTATGGAATGGGCACAACCCAGTGAAGCGTCTACCTGCCTGTTTTAAATTCACATACTCGCCAATGACTGCCACAATATCTGTCTTTTCTTTCACTTCCCGTACTTGGTCGTGCATGGCATGATTATACCTTAAAGAAAAAGACACCGAAGATTTCGGTGCCTTAAAACGACTTAAATAAGCTTTGTAGTTTTCCCTTTTTGGGAGAACTCACACAGTCTGCCGTTTGAGACTTCTCGCCTGAGTGTTTCACTGTCCACTACAAAACCTTTTGCACGGTACTCTTGAGACAAAAGTGCCGCAAACGTTTTTGCTAGTTTTAAGACTGAAAACCACGGATAGTACTCGTTTGTCGCCCTCTGTATTTGTGCAGTTAGGTCACTAACGCCCCCTGCAGTCAAAGTGCTTACAACAATTGCGCTGTACCTCCTTCCGTCAGGAAACACACTTGCCAGAAGCACTACTACAAATTGTGAATTCATTTAGGGCTTTACCTTTGGAATTTTGGGTATCGTTGCCATTTCAAATGAGTTCCAACGAATCCACACACTCCTTCCATCAAATGAGACAAACAGCCGGCCACCTTCATTTGCTATAACGTTTAGGTGAGACATCGGCGCAATATACTCAGTTGGAATAGTGAATTCGCTATCAGTAAAGGCCTTTGTCTCAAATTGAACAATAACGGCGTCCCCCGAAACTGGCGATTGTACCCATTTTGGGGACTGTATACCACAAAAAATCCCTCCCAGAAAGCCAACAGACAACGTCAAAGCGCAAAGTAGAAATGTGAAGGGAAGTGGAACGTTAAAATTCCCTTCACTTTCCGAATATTTTTCAGTCACGACAAATTCCTTTCGCTACTTACTTTGTTGTATTATACATCAACTATAAGCTTATACTCAACAGGGTTGGGTGCTCTCGAGTGGAATCGAACCACTATCCTCAGTTCCGGAAACTGGTACTCTATCCATTGAGCTACGAGAGCTTTTTTGTATTTTATATCAAAAAAGAATACTATTCCTTAAATCAAAGCACGAATGGGTTGTGCGAACATTAACAGGAGGACAACATGAATTTAAATAGTGCAATGGCCACAATGGGCGCGAGTGGTTTTTTGTGCGACTTGGATGACACTTTTTTGCACACAAACAGGATATTTGCCAAACAAATTGAGCTTTTTTGCACAGCAGTTCATCTGGCAATCCCGACAATTCCTCAGCAAGAAATAACGAGGGATGTTCAAAGACTGAACAATGAGGTGTACAAAAAATATGCCGTTAAAAGTACCAATTGGGAACTTATTGCCAACGAGCTTATCAAAATCTATGGCGCATATTCACGAGAAGTGATTCAAAACGCATTGGTATTTATGACTGATGTATACAAAACAGTGCCAGAGCTTCGAGATGGCGCTATAGAATTTCTGCGTGAAGTTAAGGATCAGCAGATTCCCCTGGCCATCATTACACATGGAAACGAAGCTTGGACTCAGTTAAAAATCAATGCACATGATCTGCATTTCTATATTGAAGGCTTAAACATCGTTCCAGAGGAGGTGCACAAGAGCTCATCTCACTGGCAGGCAGCAATCGATGCGTTAGATATGCAAGCAAATGAGGTTATAGCTATCGGAGATAGTATATTAACCGACATGTGGCCAGCCCATGAATGTGGAATAAACAAGTTAATATGGGTAGATAAGCCTGACGGTTGGGGGCTTTACCGACAAGGAAGCCTTCCGGCAAGTGCGATTGCCATTAAAGAAATTCCAGAAGTCATTCCTCTGGTCTGTTCCCTGCCTTGGGTATAAGACACTTACCTCCACGACATCGTGGAGGTTTTTTTGCGTCATAACAACCCCTACTGTATAATTAGTTATGGGAACATATAACTCAAAAGAGTTGAGAAAACTTACTCCAACTGAAGCTCAAGTAAAAAATAGACACAAAAACCCCGTGTACTTAATTCTTGACAACGTGTGGGACACATATAACATTGGTTCTATGTTTCGCCTGGCCGACGCCATTGGGGCAACAAAAATATTTCTTTGTGGGGACATGGAGTATCCACCTAACTCCCGTATACATCGAGCAGCTGTTGGAACAGAAAATTGGGTGCCCTGGGAGAAGAGAGACACTGCGCTAGAAGTCATTAATGAATTGAAGAACAACGGTATTCAAACAGTCGCAGTTGAGCAGAGTGATCGGTCTATTTCGTGGAAGGACTATACCCCTTCTTTTCCAGTTGCAATCGTTTCAGGACACGAAAGCAATGGTGTGTCAAAAGAAGTACTTGATGCAGTTGACGTAATTGTAGAGCTTCCAATGTTTGGTTTTAACAAGTCATTTAACGTTTGGGGAACGACAGCTATCATGGCGTATAAAGTATTAGAGTCGCTATAGACAGTGGAGGTTAACGTTTGGCCCAACTGGTGGATTGTGGTGTGCCATGCACCCCAAACAAAAACCATTCTCTGTTTCTGTAGCTTTAAGAAGACCAGTGTCGCTTAAGAACTGCAAAGTATCTGCTCCGATTTCATCTCTTATTTTGTCTACATCGTTATCGTTTCGATGAGCTATTAGCTCATCTGGAGATCTAGTGTTAATCCCCAAGTAACATGGTTTATCAATCGGTGGGCATAAGATTCTAATATGGACTGATTCCACTCCATATTCCTCTTTTAAGAGTCGAATAATCCCCTTGGTTATGTTCCCCCTAACCATTGAATCGTCAACAAGGACAACACTCATTCCAGTCAAAAAGTTTTTTTCAAAATAAAAATGGTCACGAATTTTATTGGGAATTTGGTTGATGTCTGGTGTCATAAAAGTTCTAGCATCAACTTCAGCTGGGCGTCTGTCTGTTATTGCCTGAATATAAGGAACACCAACCCGCTCGGCGTATGTCCTTCCACCTGCAATTCCAGTGCCTGGAATACCTATTGCAAAGTCCACCTGGTGTGGCATATCAAGGGTTTCCTCTTGTGCCAAAATTGTTCCACAGGACTTTCTGAATTGGGTGACTGAAATTGCGTTTTTAATTTCGTAGGCATCTTCCCGAATGGCGTGTATCGCGCTATTTCCGTTTTCTAAGTAAATATTTTCAAAAATGCATGCGGCTTTTTGGTGCATTGTTGTGTCTGCCTCTTGAATAATATTCATGCCGTTGGCATCAAGCTTAATAACTGAACCTGGCGTAACTTCACGATAGGTTGAAACTCCCATTACTTCTAAAGCTGCTGTTTCACTTGCAGCAACCCACACCAGGTTGTCATTTCGATCCATTTTCATGCCAAATGAAAGCGGTCTAATGCCATATTTATCTCGAAAGAGAAACATTCCTTCGCCTGTTGCAATGCAGACTGACCAAGCTCCTTCTGACTTGTTGTGCATCGCCAGTACTCTCTCGTTCCAGTTGTTGCCATTGGTGTTGGCAAGTTCGTCTGCAAAGCGCACGCTATCACTATCTTCCCCATAAACTAATTCTTCATTTGAAAATTGGCCATTATGCACCATTGCAAACGTTTCACCAGAGCACTCATGAACTCTAATAATGGGCTGTACATTTTCAAGACTCCCTGCTCCAGCCGTTCCATAACGGGTTTGAAATAACCAAGAAGAACCTGATTTGTTTTTAAACCCATCTATAACCTCTTCACTAAAAACATCACTAATCATACCCTGATCTTTAAATGAAGTGACCTTGCCGTCTTTTGTGATGACACAGACCCCTGCACCGTCGTATCCTCGTGTTTGAATTTTTTGAAGACCTGCAACTCCTGAAATAAAAAATGGGGTGCTTTGGGTGCAATATGCGGCGACGACGCCACAATGATCTTGAAGTGGTTCGCGTTCAAGATATGTGGGGGAAAACTCAGATCGCCCTTCTCGCTCGCTCATTAGATTACTATTTGTAACACATAAGCACAAAAGAAACGACAGCGACTTCCCAACAATAAAGCCGTCTTAGTTAAAGACGGCTACGGCATTACCAGATGGTTAATGTACCGGGAAGGATACTTCGATCAAATGAAATGCCATCTGCAACAAGGTCTAATCTCCAGGTGCCGTTCACAAAGGAAACGGACGCTATCGTCTGACCTAAAAGCTCAGGTACTGAAATATACAATTGAACTCCTTCAAGGTCAGAGACAACAAGCCCCGTGACTGTTGCAACTAAAGAAACGTTTCCTCCTTCAGCGCTAAAGAACTGGACAACTCGACCAAGGATCGCCGATGGGGCGGCAGAAAAACCTGAGTCCTTCAACCATTCCAGTTGGACCTCTGTCCACCCAATGTTTGCCATTGATATCCCTTTCTAATAGCTTAACTTGTTTATTATAAGATTATGAGTCTCTGAAGTCAATTTTGAAGCTTTTTGGGCGGAGGAAGCGGGACTCGAACCCGCGAGGGCTTGCGCCCGCACGCTTTCCAAGCGTGTGCCATAGCCACTAGGCGACTCCTCCAGGGTTAAACCAAATCTTCTACGTCCTCTTCTATCTCGTCAATTTCTTCGTCCGTTCGGATATCTTTCTTTTGCTCTAATTCCTTTAGCAAGTCCTTGGCTTTAATAACCATTGCAAGGTCTCGCTTGTTAGTTAGGCGCTTGGCAAGCATCTTGTACTCTACCCAGTCAAATTTATTAAAACCAATAATTTCTCCACCATCTTTACAGTTCATGAGGTAGTACAAAAATTTCTGTGTTACTGGTCTGTTGTTAAGCTTTGTTGCACCTGAACCACGTCCGACCTCCTCTAGTACTCGAGTTCTCATACCCGCCTGTTCACTGGTTATTCTAATTGAAGCTCGAACTGAGGATTCACCGCGCCTGACGACGGTCTTAGGTATTTCCCAACCATCTTCATCATTATTACTGACGATAAACCACTTAGTTGGGTCGTCGTCGTGCTTTTTAAACACAACAGCCGCCGAAACCATTACCATTTCTTCTTTTGCCATAGGTGCATTATACCTCATTTCAGCCATTTTTTCTACCAGCCTTCAGGCTAACAAAGATTAAATACTGGCGGAGGAGATGGGATTCGAACCCATGTGAGCCTTGTTAGACTCCAACCGTTTTCGAAACGGTGCTCGTGTGGCCACTTGAGTACTCCTCCATTCCGTAAACAGCGAAGTGAGTAATTCTTTCGGATTCAGTAAAAGACACCCTCATTCTAATATTTATATATTAAGTTTGTGTTCCCGCCCAGATTCGAACTGGGATCAACGGCTCCGCAAGCCGCTACTCTATCCATTGAGCTACGAGAACTAATGTTTCGTTATTTTTGAGGAAGACGTTTGCTTGCCCAACTGGCAGCTTTGTCAAAGAAACTTGGGGGCACTTCCTCATTTACTAAGTATTCAGACAAAATTTTCTCAATTTTTTCCTCAATCTCATTGTTAACCACTAATTCCAATCGTCCAGGGATGACATCTGTTTCAATAACAAGGAGCCGGTGGTTTAATCGATCAGTAAACCAGAACCTGCCCATTTTGCTCCACTCAGTGAGCTTGCCTGCCATACGAATTCCTTTATTGGTAATTTCATAAGCAACCTGGTCAGGCTCGTGTGTACTTAACACATAAAACAAAAATACTAACGATGCCAGTAGAATAACAGGCATTATTCCTTCAATTACAAAGAGCAACAAACCAAAAAGGACGGCAACGGACAGCAAAGAAATATAAAAGTCACGAGTGCGTCTCTCAAATGGGCGAGATTTTTCAGACCAAGCAAAAAGGCTTTCCTCCGGCACTACTTTCCTCTTTGGCACTTCATCTGTATTCTCGTTGGGCATACGCTATTATATCGCAAAGAACCGCAGTGGGCCACATTAGAAGAAGACTACGAGGCAAAAGACCGGTATTCGACACGTTTTAAGCATTAAAGGAGAGACAAAACAGCAGCAGCAACCTCAAGACAGACAAGAGATGCACCGGCCATTACTGCGATTTTCTTTACTATCCACTTACTTTCTGTTCCCCCAAAAATAACCATGCTAATCTGAGCTGGAACTACAAACCCAATCTAGAGACGGGCTGCAAGCGTGTATGGACCACACTGTGTGAGAGCTACAACAAAGAGGGACAATACAATAGAGGTAACGACCTTTTTCAAAAATTGAACGGCATAAAACGGCCCCATCTCCTTCATCATTTTTTGTTGAACGGACTTTGGCAGCTCGTCAAACCCATGTATTCTCCCCCACAGCTTTCCAAAGAGCGCACTATACCAAACAGCTCCACAAACAAACTGAAGAAGTGTTGCAACAAGAATAGCGATGTAGTTTATTTGCATATGTTTTAAATTAGTTTTTTCTAAACGGCGGAGAAGGTGGGATTCGAACCCACGGTATCTTTCGATACGGCAGTTTAGTAAACTGCTCCACTAGGCCGCTATGGGACTTCTCCAAGAGCTCATTATATCAAGATAAGAACGACTTTACACGTGCGTTTGAACTTCCTATTGTTTTTAAGTAAATAAGCGTCTCTTTTTGACTACAAAGCCTTACTTGTTTATTTTGATAGTAAATTGGATGTAGGCCTTGCTTTTGCAGAGTTTCGTAAAAAAAGTTAAGAAGAGGAACTGATCTGTTGGAAAAAGCCAATTTTTTATATTGATACCATTTGTTGTTTGATTTATATCTGTTTATAAATATACAACCATCAGTATCCATTAGACAATTTGATCAAATACCGGTTCCTGTAAACCCAT
>CAYQUL010000002.1:0-26090 GCA_964420735.1 uncultured Gammaproteobacteria bacterium | reverse complement strand
GCGCATTCAGCGCATGCTCGAAGACTCAGGTAGAGATAGAACAGCATCTGTTGATATCCAAGACGGTACATTAACCTGTTGTCTAACTTTATTGCCTGTCAACAATCCAATCTTATGAAGATATCGAATAAAATCAACCCCACATACCGACAAAACAGTAGCAGACGCGTCTTTTCTCTCCATACGCGAAGGTTTATAACCAAATAATCTCTCAACCAGTAACGAGACATATTCGACATACTGCTTGTCAGCAATACGATTAAGCGTAATACGTAGTTGAGACGACGTTATTCCACCATCACCTAAAACAATACCAATAAATTCAGCTAAATAAACGTCATCTTTTGACGGAAAAGAAAATACATTTGGAAGATTACAACCAAGATTTCTATAATACCCAGGTCTCCGTAGTCGATTTTTCCAAGAATTAACGCCACCAAGACTTCTACCTGCTATGCCACCAAATCGGATACGATTCATGTATATATCCAAAATTATATAACGACAATAAATCAATAGAGTTGCGGAGGCGGCGAGATTCGAACTCGCGAGACTCTTACGAGTCATGGTTTAGCAAACCATTGTCTTGGACCACTGGACTACGCCTCCTTACTGCAATGAATTCAACCGTATTATACCGTTAAAAAAGCTCCCTGTCGTTACTTTTTAAGTAAATTAAATGAAAATTCGTAAAATGCCACTATTACCGGTATAATTGAACCTCACGGAGGGTGGGCAGGACGGTAATGCGCTAGTCTTGAAAACTAGTGAGCGCAAGCTCTAACAGGTTCGACCCCTGTACCCTCCGCCAGAGCGTGCTTATCTTGCGGCAGTAATCCACCAGACTTCTTTTGCTCCAGCTTTCTTTAAGACTCTTGTTGCCTCAAAAAGAGTTGAACCAGTGCTCCATACGTCATCAAAAAGAATAATTGGAAGACTATTGTTTGCAAAAAAGTTAATATATGCCCTATTTACTGCAAATTTACCGCGTATATTCTGCGACCTTGAAAAAGCCCGAAGACTCACCTGTGGGCTTGTCTGTTTCGAGCGTAATAAAAGATCAGTGATCAATTGCCAGCGGCTCGTTTTGCAAAGTATCTCCGCTATTTCCTCTGTCTGATTAAAGCCTCGCCAACGCAGACGAGAAGTGTGGAGTGGAATGGGAAAAACAACGGCACGTTTAGGAAGATAATCATACTTTTTAAGCTCAGTTGACAACACTCTTCCAAGAGAATATGCGATTTGATACGCAAACTGATATTTAATTGTCTTAATGGCTTTCCTAATAACTCCTTTGTATTGCCATACAACGATTGAGTAGTTAGGTGACCAACCTGTTGTGCATCGCTTATGTGTTTCCCCCCTTATCGAAGGTTTCCTACAAATGGCACAAATTAAAGGGGAATATCCTGCTTTTTTAACACAAGAGTCACAAATATATGAACCGAATTTGTGGCAAACAAGACAAGAAAAGGGAAAAAGGGCGTCAATCCACCACATAGACTTAAGTTTACACAACAAAGGCCCAGAAAAACCCTGGACCTTTGTTGCTCTTTAACTTTGTGGAGACGGAGGGAGTCGAACCCTCGTCCGAAAAGTACATGCCAAAACATCTACAAGCGTAGTGTATTTAAAAGGTTTCCTTAAAGCGGACTAAATACACAAATGCGCTAAAAGTAAGGTTACTTGTCTTTCATCTGTTTCCGTTAACCAACAGAGCAGATGGCACCTCACGCGGGTATATGCCGTTAAGGGAGTGGTGAGGTTCCTCTCCTTACGACAGCGGTTTAGGCGAACGCGTATGCGAACCCTGAACTCGCAACGACTTCGTTATCGTTGTCGTTTGTTTTTGAATTAGTTTTTACAAGTGATAATTCACACTTGGCTTGCAGTTAGGGTCAACGCGCTTCCCGTCGAAACCGGGACGTCCCCAACTAAAATACTTACCGTCGATCTTCATTACCTTTCTCTCCCCTGAATTCTCGCTCAATGTCACGCCTGATATCACGCTTTTTTAAGACTTCCTTTTTCCCACTCTTTTTTCTGGAGCGACACAGGCCGATTTCAACCTTATAGTATTTAGAGGTATTATACAGCCTCAATGGCAAAATCGTCAATGTTTCCCGCTTCACTTTAGTCTCCCAAGAGATAAGCTCTTTTTTTGTCACAAGTAGCTTTCTACTTCGACTAGTTAATGTCGTCCCAATCTCCTCTCCCCCGATGTGGGCATTCACCAAATAAAGCTCATGAGCAATAACTTTGACATATGAGTGAGTAAGGTCAACCCGCCCTTGCCTCAGATTTGAGGCATCTTTACCACTTAAAACAATGCCTGCTTCTAGCCGCTCTAAAATATCGTAATCAAACAGCACCTTTTTGTTTTCGTAGGTTTTCATATAGGCCAATTATACACAAGAGAAGCCTACTTTATGTGTGTGAGGGTAATTGAGACAAGTTTCTGGGGAAGCAGAAAAATTGCTTTCTTGGCTGTCTCTGAAACGACAAAACCAACTGAATTCTCAAGTCCATCGACGTTATATGTTGACTGATACCCTCCCGTTTTATCAAAGACATATACTTTACCGTTTGTTTGATCAAGCAAGTACACAGAAGTAGTATCTTCTGAAACAAAGATGTGGCTTAAGGCTGCGTTTTCAAGGTTCATTCCCGTAAGCTTGAAGGTCTGCAATACTCCTTGGTTTAGTTTTGTGATCTTGTTGTTGTCTGACAAAACCCAGATCGAGCCATCAATTGCCATGTCGAGTGCATTTTCAAGTTTTACCTGAGTGTCAGCCGATAACCAAGCATTTCGGTCAGCAAAACCAATTGAGCTTGCGGCATATCGCCAGATTGCATTCTCATTTCGATCAACAACATACAGGTTGCCGGCAAACAGTTTAAAAAGAGACTCTGAGGGAAGACCTGACAATAGTTTGTTGCTTTTGTTTGAAAGCTCATAAAAGTCAGTACCAACTTGGGCAAAAGTGCGATCTGCATATCTGGCAATTTGGGTGACACTACCAAGGTCACTAGTGTTACCGGCGGACTCTGTTCTTTTTCCTTCCAGTCGCACTGATATTACTTTGTTTGAGGCACTATCTAAAACAGATAAGGTGTCGCTACTAAAGGCAAGTGACTTGGCCAAAAAGCCTGATGACTGGAGAGTCAAGTCAAGAAAACCGTCTGTCACTTGGGTAAAAATACCCAACACTTCTTCCCGAGTTTTTGCGATTTCTTCTCTTATTTGTGTAATGTTTTTTTCAGTCTCAGGAGTGACCCTCACATTCCCTATTTTTTGATCTACTTCTTCAAACAAAGCAGCTGCTCGCTCTTTGTTATAGAATCCGCTTGCTTTAATGTCAGCAAGCGTGGCACTAATTTCAGACAACTGGGTGTCAGCGGCTACTGTAATGTCTTTAACTTTCTTGTGTTTAATTCCCCATACAATACTTGCAAGCAGTAACAAAAGTAATGCACCACCAACAACACTCATTCTCTTGTTTTTTTTGTTTGCTCGAAATTCGGAAGTCTTCGAGCGAACTACAAACCCTGATCCCGGAAAAGCTGATTGTCCACCCATTGGCTGAGGCGGTGCATCAAAACCGGAAACAGCGGTCAGTGGTTGCTCAGCTTGTGGTAGTGTATCTTCCCGAACAATGGTTAACTCTTTAGGACTAGCCCCTTCAGCTGGGCCGGCGGTTTGTACCTCTTTTTCAAGTATCGGCATACCTAACGCCTCTGCTTCATAATGAATAAACAACCCCGCGTAGCCACTGCCTTCTGTCGCTTGTGGATGCAACTCTTCTGAGATTGTCTCAGGATCAACTGAAGTTAGGTGACCTAGTCCTTCTTTAAGTCCATCAGAGCAGACAACAGAGAGTCTTCCTGAACCTGAACTAATGGTTAAGCTTGTTTTAGTCAAAGTGTGTTGCATTCCATTTCGAAGTAGAATCACCGTCATCTCAGGAGTAGTTGCAAAATGAATAAATTCGTCGCGAATTGCAACGACCGCAACAAGTGTTTTAATTCGGGAATTGGTGTGGTCCCCCACAACTTGCTCAATTGCAGCCTTCAAGGCAAATAGTGTTCCTTGCTCCTTGGTTTGAAAAAATGATGTTGAAATGTTTTTCGCGATGCCACGAAGGGTTAGGAGTGAATCTAGACTGTCCCGGGTCTCCCCCACACCTGAAACAAAGTGGGTTGCCGCAATAACTGACAAATGAATACCGTCTTGCTCAAATTCATATACTTGAGCAACGGCCTGAGCACTGTTTGGCGCAACGAGCTTGGCAGTTGTTATGGCAGTCATTTACAAAATGGTGATAGAAAGTATCAATAAACCCAGAGCAGCAAAAAAATGAAGAAAAGTAAAAATCCGAATCGGTGTTTCAAACCCCACTTCAAGAGTTGCAATCATATGTGTTACCTGTCGAACAATGACAAACGCAAACACACAATACAGAGATAGACCAACGATGACCATGATCTTTACAATAAACCAAATGTCAGTACTAATGGTGGCACCTAAAACTGAGTCCATTTAACGAACCCTCCCATCTATTTTTTCCTGCTCTTCTTCAACACGTAGGAGACGAAGTACCTTGGCAACGTCATCTGGCCGGGGTACTGCCTCAAAGTCGATCTGAGGAATTTCAGCTGAAGTTTGAATGACGACATCTCCATAATTAAACGTTGTCCGAATAACACTTCCAATAATACTGGTTACATCTTCAATCCGGTCAATATTTGCCTCACTAATCTCACGGTAAACTAGGTTTGTAAAATCAACATCAAAAATTCGCTCATCCGTTACGATATAGACGTTATAAAACCAGGTGATAAACCTCTCGAGCATATAAGCCATCGTTGCCAAGTACCAGAACAAAACAAGAACTATTAAATAACGTTCTGGAAGAAAAGCCAGCACAGGAAAAGCTAAAATGACGGCGGGAGCGACAACCAAAACAAGTGAAAAGAAAAGCCACTTAACGTTTGTGAGAAAGTGTTTACGCAAAAGCAAAATAATTTTCTCCTGTCCATCTGCTTCTGAAAATTTTACGTGCTGTGGGTAGTGACAATATGAAGCTAGAGGGTTTTTGGTGTGCGTATGAATAATTGCTGCCATAGCTTCAATTATAGCTTCTCTATGTTAAAAAGCGAGCTTTTAATACCGATGTTTCCAGGTGCACGGAGATTAAATGCACGCTTTAGCTCATCTGCGGCAATAGTGACACTTCCCTTGTTTGTACCAAGAGTTACAGACTGAGTACTTCCATTATTCCCATACACAACACTCACACTTGAGACTGATGTGTAGCCACCAATACTGGCTAGGTCAGAAAGTGAATATGGGTTTCCTTTCCAACATGGGTCTGGGGGAACAACACGGCTCACGTCGCCTCCTCCCTGATACAGAACTTTCCATGCATTTAGAATGTCTGCCATTTGTGCTCCCGTTAGCCAAGGATTACTGTGTCCACAAGTGGAGCCAGATCTTGACTTAAACCACCCCTTATAAAACCAAGGAGACCCTGATACTTTTTCATATGAGGTTGCAGGCCACTCAACTGAAGTGTCTTTAATACCACTCCACCCCCATTGGCTAATGGTATATCCGCCAGTTGACGCTGAGAAAAAAGCTTTTGCTGGCTGACCGTCTTTGACTAATACCCACCCTCTTGTTGCTCTAACTGCCTCTGCCCATTTACCACTCTTTAATTGAGATTTGTACACCTGACAGGCCTCTGTGGTGCATATTGTTCCCGCCCCATTGTTGGTCACAGCAAGTGCATAACTACGAGCCGCCACAGCCTGCGCCTTAAGTGCTTCAAAACCACCCTTTTCTCCCCAACTTTCGGGGACTTCATAAATGCCTAATAGATAGTTTTCCTCAAAAGAAATTCTTCCCTTTCCAGTTACCCCAATCGTTGATGGCACAGGATAGTCCTTTCGAAGAGAAGCACCTTGATAGTATGCCGAAAGAATAGTTTCAGCGGACTGACCACTCTTTGACCTACCATACGCACCATATTGGCTCATCCCAGTTCTGTGTGGTGCACCAAAGCTAAAGCCGGCAAATGCCGGGCGAAATCCTGGATCACAAAAACTGTCTGTCCCAGGGGCGCCACTACAGGGTTCAAGAGTTGGTGGTGTGTCCCCAATGGAGGTGGCAAACCCACCTGCCTTTTGTGCTAAAAGCTCTTCCTGGCGGCTCGAAAGATCTGCCAAGTAGTTTTCCACTTTTGCCACCTCTTTACTCATAAATTGAGCACGTTCATCAACCTTTTTTTGAAGTGAGGCAAGAGATGCTTTGTTGCTTGCTAAACTATCACGATCACTTTTAAGCTTTGTTAAGTCAACCCCATAAGCTTCCATGACTTTGCGGTCTCCTTCTACAGTCCTTTGTCGAAGTGAAATTTCTAAAAAAACTTGGGACGCCGATTCTGCAACGAGGAAAGGCAGCAGTGGATCATATGCCCGAAGGAATTTATAGTGCTCCGCTGCTTTTTGTTCAAATACTTTTTGAGTAAATGACAAATCCTTCTCACGGGCACCAATACTTGTTTCAAGATTTTTTATTTGTCGAGAAGTTGACTCGATACGACGCTTCAAATCAGCTACTTGCTTGGTTAGGTTATCAAGCTCTTTTTTATTGTTTTCATGAGCCGGGGCTAAGGCCTCAGCATCACGCTTTAACTTTTGGATACACACATCTATTTCTCCCCCAGAGAGGGCGTTACTTTCACAGTCTGGTTCAGCTGACGTAACTGTGTAGCTTACCCTAAACGCAACAAAAGTAAGTACTATTAAAAGAAGAGAGAGGATACTATTTATTACTTTTCTCATAAACGGTGTATTCATTATACCAAGTGTTTGGTATGTTAAAATTTGAGTGTGTTTCAGAACATCAAACAAATTATCGTAGGGCTGACAATTATCTTTGGACTGTTTAGCCTAACAGCTAAGGCCCCTCAAGTACAATACGCTGCGGATCCGCAAACATGTGCTGACCTTAAAGGTACGTGCAGAGTTAACTGTACTTCAACCGAAACCGCTATTTCAGGCATCTGTACGATTGGAACAAACAAATGTTGCCTAGACAACAGTCTAGTTGGGACAACAGGGACTAACCAAGCAACAAAAGCACAGACGTGTAGTGCTCCAGGTGGTGGTCAAGGGATACCCACCGCTATTGGTTGTATTCCATTTGAAAACGTCACAACCCTTACCACCTTTGTCATGAGATGGTTATTAGGAATCGGTGGAGGCGTTGCCTTTTTAATGATTCTTTCTGCAGGTTTTCAAATCATGACATCAGCTAGTGACCCAAAACGACTTTCAACTGGGCAAGAACTGTTAACCTCAGCGGTTTCAGGGCTAGTTTTAATTGTCTTCTCAGTTTTCATTTTGCGCTTAATTGGAGTCAACATATTAGGGCTCTTCTAAAGAGAGCTCCTTGAGTCCAGCTTATCCTCTCCTGTAACTAACCGATACATAATATATTCATTTATCTTGTGCTAAAATTTAGTTGGCCCTGTTACCTTATATGAAAACGCTCGTTAAATTTATGTTTGGTTTTGTTGTTGTCTGCTTGCTTGGGTCAATTCAGACAAGACCGATCCACGCGATTGCCTGTACCGGTGGATGTCTAGCAGACTCACCTAGTGGCGCGGCTACTGCTGGGTTTGCTGTCAATGGTACTGGCTGCACTGCTAACTCAACAATCACCAGTATTGCCGTTTATAACAGCGCCGGAACAAGTATTTTTGCAGCACCAATAACCATTAACCCTCAATCAGGAGCCTTTAGCGTTAATGTTCCAGCAATTGGAACAGCTGGCGTATATTCAATTATTTTGACAGAAGGAGGAGGACCACCGGCAAGCTGTGGATCGTTTACTGCTGAAAATGTTGCCAATACAGCATTGGCGTGTGGTGACGTAACAGCCTCAATCTCAAACATGTGTCCAGCAAACTGTCCAAGCATACTGCTTACGACAACTACCTACTATTGCTCCTGTGGTGGGATTGGCAAAACCTGTTGTCCAGCAGGAAACGCAGCCGGGGCCGCAAGTTGTAGCCAAAATGGGTCAACCTGCCAAGCTGGAACCTGTTCACAACCTTCAAGTGGTGGTGGTGGACAAACACAGCAGATGACTGTTGTTGACACATGTAGCGCAACTGGTGGTGGTGCGGGAATACCAACAGCCATTGGCTGTATCCCAATCGGAGACATAACGGCACTTACAACTTTTGTCATGAGATGGTTATTAGGTATCGGTGGAGGTATTGCTTTTTTAATGATTCTTGTTGCAGGTTTTCAAATTATGACCTCTTCTGGAGATGCGAAACGCCTCGTAACTGGGCAAGAACTGTTAACCTCGGCAGTTGCGGGTCTTGTCTTAATTGTCTTTTCAATTTTTGTATTACGATTAATTGGGGTTAACATTTTAGGGCTTTTCTAACCAAAAACGGTTACTTCTTATTCTGCAATTGATAGACTTAATACTATAATGGGATAGTCATTATGAAAAAAAGCTTTTTAGCACTGAGTGCCGCTTTTATTGCCCTATCTTTTTTTTCGAGCAAAACAGCATTTGCAGCAGGTGGCACTTTTACTTGTAGATATATTTCACCGGCTGAATATTGTCAGTTTGATGTTTCAAATTGCGAGCCAGGTTACACTCCTGACTTAACCTTGTGCCAAGCAATGTCAGGAAACATTGGGCTTTGCAATGGCACAAGTTCGTTACCACTTGCATGTATACTTGCCGCTCCACAACCACCACCTGCCGTAAATAAATACACTTGTGCCGTCAATCGTGGGGCAACGCCTCCCGTCTGCTATCAGTCAGGTGACACTTGTATTGAAGGGTCAGGACCGGGAAACCGGTGTCAAACAACCGCACTTGGGAATTGTGAATCAGCCTCTTATGATTGTGTTGTTGGCCAAACCTGTGGTGGTATTGGAGGTAACTGTTGTGCAGCTCAAACATGTACAGATCAATTTAGTTATTGTGATATTGACGGTGGTGGTATTTGTAAAGCTTGTGGAAATCAAGGTGGCGCTTGTTGCACCACACCGGGGTCACTGTGCAAGACTGGTGCCTGTAACCCAAGTGGCATCTGTGTTGCCGTCCCTGGTGGCGGAGTACCAAACACACCAAACAAACCGGTTCAAGGAACGTGTTCCACTGATACTGAGGTGGACACGGCAATTGGGTGTGTCCCCATAGGGGACACAACGGCACTTACCACCTTTGTCATGAAGTGGTTATTAGGTATCGGTGGTGGAATTGCTTTTTTAATGATTCTTGCTGCAGGTTTCCAAATTATGACCTCTTCGGGAGATGCAAAAAAACTCTCAAGTGGGCAAGAACTGCTAACCTCAGCTGTTTCAGGTCTTATTTTAATTGTCTTTTCAATCTTTATACTGAGATTAATTGGAGTTAACATTTTAGGACTCTTCTAATGAAAAAAATAATTTTTATCATATTTTTCTTTATCACTTTAGTTACCGCTCGTGAAGTTAATGCACAAGGAACATACGGGTGTACCGCGGCACTTGACGCAACTGGCAGCTTCAATATTTGTATCCCTATGCCACCTGGCTCGATGAATAGCTGTGACACAGCCAATGGATATGACGTCGGTGACGGCTGTGCTCTGCCCCCCGACCAGATGACTGTTGATGGTTGTCAATCAAGGACTTTTACCTGTGTTAGTACAAACCAACCACCAGACACGGCTCCAGTTCCCCATCAATGTAATACAACTGGTGTTTGCACCCCATGCGCAGATCCTCAACACCAAGACTGCAACTTTGCCTCGTACGACTCATGTCTCTCTGTTTGTCAAAGCGGAGGCACACGTTGGGCTTGCGGACTAAATGGTTGTGAACCACAGCGAGACGGTCAGTACAGTAGTCAAGTCCAGTGCTTTAGTAACTGTGGGGCGGTCGAACACGATCAGGAGTTTACAGGAAGTTGCAAAACAAGTGGTGATGTAAAAGATGACGGAGTGGAAACCGCAATCGGTTGCATCCCAATTAACATTCTTGAGAGAGTAACGAGTTTCTTTTTAGTATGGCTGTTGGGTATTGGTGGTGGAATTGCATTTTTGACTTTCCTTGTTGCAGGTTTCCAAATCGTTACTTCCTCTGGTGACCCATCTCGTCTTGCAAATGCAAAGTCTCTCCTCGTGTCAGGCATTTCAGGGCTCATTCTTTTAGTGTTTTGTATTTTTCTTCTGCGACTAATCGGGGTAAATGTCTTGGGGCTTTTTTGATATACTAAATTTATGATTGCAATGCTAAGTACAGTTTTAGCTCAAGTAGCGGCACCAAACCCATTTACAAAGGATACTTTTACAACTCTTGAAGGAAGTATCCCCGGTTTTAGATTTGCCGGTGGAAACGTTTCAGCCTTTTTTACCGGTCAATATGGTATTTCAACGCTTGTTTTCTTTGTCGCCGGTGCCATTATCGTTTTGTATAGTATTTCAGCTGGAATTGGGCTCATGCTGTCACAGGGAGACCCATCAGCAGTTAGTGCCAATAAACAAAAGTTAACAAACGCTATTGTTGGTTTCATCATTGTCTTTTGTGCATATTGGATAGTACAAATAGTAGGATTAATCTTAGGAGCTCAAGGTATTTTAGATACGTTTTAATATGAATAAACTTGCCGTTAACATCGGAGACACATTTGGTTCCCCTTTTGGGCAAACAAAAGGGATTGGAGACTTTATCACAACTATCTTAGCTGGTGGACTTGTTGTTGCAGGAATCATTCTTTTGTTTCTCCTAATTGGTGGAGGTTTCATGATGATTTCAAGTGCTGGTGGAAGTGACCCGAAAGGTGCGGCACAAGGAAAACTGGCAATTACCTATGCAATTATTGGCTTTTTAGTTGTTTTCTGTGCGTATTGGATTATTGCAATTATCCAGCGACTGGTTGGAGTTGAGTTTTTCACAGCTCCAGGGTTTATCCGTGGAGGAACAGGTGGTGTGTAAAACAAAAACAAGCTATTATTAATCAAATGAACATTCTCACTCTTTTTCAAGTTTTTGGAAATATTGCACCACCAGACGCGGTTGGTCAGTTTGGAACCGTTGACACGGGACCGGGAAAGCTACTTCAGCTTATTATTAATATCATTATCATGGTTGGGGGTATCTATGCCCTCTTTAACTTTATCCTTGAAGGTTATGCCTTCATGAGTGCAGGTGACAACCCTAAGGGAATGGAAGCAGCATGGGCAAAGATTTATCAAACGATTATTGGTCTCGTCTTTTTAGTGGGGGCGTTCTTAATTGCGGCAGTTGTAGGAATACTGATCTTTGGACGTGCAGATGCACTCCTTAACCCAGAAATACCAATCACTTGACATGAAAGAACTAATTGCACAATCAATTAAGTTAGGGCCACCAGGAGGTTTTGCGGGTCCTGGTGGGGGTGTGTTTGCAGACCCAGCCTCAAATGCTCCAAGTAAGTTTCAAGATCTATTCTCGTTAGTTATTGGTGTAATGACGATTGTTGCTGGTATTTGGTTTATGTTTACCTTCCTTATTGGCGCAATTGGAATCATTACTTCAGGTGGTGACAAAGGTGCGTTTGAAACTGCTCGAAAGAGAATTACAACGGGGCTTGTCGGATTAATTATTGTCGTCTTTTCTGTTGCAATTATTAATCTTGTTGGCAAATTCCTTGGGTTTGATATCCTAAACATCGCCGCTTTCTTAAATGCACAAGGGACACCATAAAAAATGACTTCAACACTACTCGCTCAAATTAACAACAAAGCTCTAACTCCTGCAATGCAGGCCCAGCAGCAGGATGGTACAACACTTATCAGTAGTTTTGTACCCAAATTACTAACCTTTGCAATTACAATTGGTGCAATTGTGTTTTTCTTTATGTTTGTCTTAGGTGCGATCAAATGGATTACTTCAGGTGGTGACAAAGGAGCAGTCTCCGAGGCACGGGGTCAGATTGTAAACGCGATTATCGGTATCATTGTCCTCTTCTCGGTCTTTGCAGTAGCCACAATAATTGAAGACTTCTTTGGATTCAGCTTAATTACGATTAACCTTTCCACCTTCTTTCAATAAAGGTACTTGACTTCAACACCTGTTGTATATGATAAATAAGTATTAAATGCTCTAGTTTTTCTAGAAGGATTTTTATCTAGTGAAGAGTTATGTTAAACTAATAGATTTTTCACTAAAATCTTAGTAAGGAGGTGACATATGTTATGAATTTATTTTCAACCGTCTTAGCTCAAAACACAGGAGCAATTAACTTGCAGACACAATCCTCAACTGGAGGATTTACCTTTGCATCGTTTACTGTTCTTGGACTTATTAATGGAGCAATAACATTGCTGCTCAGTATTGCCGGACTTTTATTCTTCTTTATGCTTGTTTTGGGGGGTATTCGATGGATCCTTTCGGGAGGTGACAAGTCCTCTACCGAACAGGCACGAAGTCAAATTACCGCGGCTCTTATTGGACTCGTTGTTGTTTTCTCTGCATGGGCAATTGCGACATTATTGTCACAGGTCTTTGGAATCAACTTCCTTCAATTTACATTGCCTGACTTTACAGTGTAAAAAAGGTAGATAGTAAAGACAAAACCCTGCTTTATGCAGGGTTTTGTGGTGCAACAAACAGTATCATTAAAAAGCTATGAAAATGAAAACAGTTGTCCTTTCTATTTTTATATTCTTCACCTTATTAATGCTTGCTATCACTTTTTTTGATATCGACTTCCAATGGAGAATCCGTTTTGTCCATGATGTATTCTCGCTTGGAAAAATACCAAAAACGGACTTGTATACCTACACCATGCACTCATTCCCCTTTGTCGACCATTCATTTGTTACAAGCGTCATCTTTGCACTCATTTATAACGTAATTGGCTATGGTGGAACTGGCATTTTGGTGGCAAGTATTGCAACTATTGCAATAGTCGATATTTGTGGAAAAAAACGCTGGCTAATTCCCCTTGTTGCTGCAGCTTATTTTACGAGTTTTGCGGTTCGTGATCATGTGTTTTCCTTTTTGTTTCTGGCAATTCTGCTAAAAAATAGTGACTTTCTCTTTCATGGAAATATCAAGAAAAAGATATTACTCCCCGCGTTTATGCTACTTTGGGCAAATTTTCATGGGGGTTTTCTCATCGGTCTCATTTACATATGGGGGTACACCAGTCTTGAAATCGTGTTTTCAAAAAAGTCCACAACAATTCAGCGTTTGTATTCCATACTTATCGCTGAAGTTGCAACACTCGCAACACTTATTACCCCTTATGGCATTGGGACATGGATGGAGGTAGTCAGGACTATTTTTAGTAAAACACTTCGATTATACGTATCTGAATGGAGACCTGTCCAAGGACTTCCAAGCTTTGCAATCCTACTACTTACATCTTTCTTTATTCTATCTTTAGCACAAAAAAGAAAGATTCAATGGAAAGACCTCTTTGCGATTCTGCTTTTTTTCCAAGCAATTATGGTAAACAGATTTATTCCTCTGTTTGCATTAGCAGTAGTTGTACCAATTACCGATGGATATGATTTATTCGTTCAAAAGGCTGATCAAAAAATTAACCGCAAACGACTACAAAAAGCACTAACGATGCTTATGATTATCTCTGTTTTTCTCTGTACTGTAGAATTTGTTTTTTCACTAAGAACAAGGCCAGACTTGACCTATTTTTATCCCGTTGGGGCCACCGAATATCTATCTCAAAACAGACCAAAGGGGCGTGTTTTCTCGCTCCCTCATTGGAATTCGTATATTATGTGGAAAATTCCCACTGAAAAAGTTTTTCTCGATACAAGAATGTTTGTATGGAACCAGAAAAACAAACCAGGAGAACTTAACTCAGCAAGCGATACCTTTATTGAAATTGCAAATGGGAGGGAAAACTATGAACTTGTTTTTGACACCTACTGCGTTGATACCGTCGTTTGGGGAAACAGAGCGATTGACGGTACCTGGTTTGACTATTCTGCTTCAGAACCCTTTATAAACGAGCTAATCAGTGACAGATGGTCAGTGATCTATGAAAATAAGAATGCAGTTATCTACAACAGAGATTTACCTGAAACTTGTAAAGACTTTAATAAGTATCAATAGCCTCCCCCTTGTACCAGGCATTGTTCATAGATACAATTAACACATGTTTAGTATTATTCTTGCACAAGCAAACACTGCGATTGTAGATAACAATGCACCAAATACCCTTACTGATTTAGAAAAGATATTTGTTAATGTTGTAACTGCAGCAGTGCCTGCCGCAGGGCTTGTTCTTTTTGTCATACTCCTCTTTGGTGGATTAAGTTATATGTCGGCCGGTGACGATGCTAAAAAAGTTGCAGGTGCAAGACAAATGATTACCTATGCAACCATCGGAATGGTTGTTGTTGCAATGGCTTTTCTCATCTTAAAGTTTGTGGCACTCTTTACTGGAGTAGACTCAATACTAAACTTCACAATTCAACAGTAAGAATGGCTCATTTACGAAGAATCACCCTTGCGTATACACTCCCCTTTTGTGTATGGTAAGATATACGATTTTGACAAAAATGAAAAAAATCTTATTTATCCTCGTTTCCGCCATAATGGTCCTCTCAACACTGAGTATTGGTGCGGGCGCGGCATACGCACAAGCTAACACAAGTGGTGAATGGTGGAGACCAGGTGTCTCTCAATTTGCAAAAAAGGTAGGGACTGATGTAGCTCAAGGTGGAAGCCCTGCGAATGAAATCTTTGGAGAAAGATACACCTATGCCCAAGTGGTTTGGATTATAGACACACTTGCCAATCTCTTTGTAGGGGACGTCTTAAAGCTCATCCCCGAAGCAAACTTAAGTGTGGACGCACAACAAACACACACAACCGCAGATATGAGTAACTTTAAGCCTGGCCTTATCATGTCACTGGCTGGATATGCCAACAGCCTAACAAGAAAGCCAGCATCTGGAATTGACTATGTTGCTCAAAAGATGCAACAGATTAACCCTGTAGGTACGGCCTACGCTCAAGGCTATGGTTACACATCAAGTTTGCTTCCAATCCAAGGATTGTGGCTTGCCGCCAGGAATGCCGCCTACTTATTGATGACCTTTGTGGTGGTAATCTTGGCAGTTCTAGTAATGCTTAGACAGAAAATTTCACCTCAAGTTGTTCTTACAGCACAATCAGCACTTCCTCGAGTTGCCATTGCACTCGTTGCAATTACCTTCTCATATGCAATTGCTGGCTTTATTGTTGACTTGGGTTTTGTCGTACAAGGAGTAATTTCCGGACTTATGGCGGCAATAGTCGCAAAAGGTGGAGCAACTGAGGCCATTTACATCTTTAACCAAGTAAACAATGGTGTCTCAAGTATACTTTCGTACGCGCTAGCGTTTCTTATGAGTGCATATTCAGTAAATGGCGGAATTATTGGCAATATTGTTAATGGCGGAACTCCACTTGTTGATTCAGTATTTAATGCAGTATTTACAGTTGGTGGACACCTTGATTTCATACTTGGAATTGTGGTGGCGATTTTGTTAACAGTTGCAATGTTTAGAATTTTCTTCCTGATGCTTATGACCTACGTAAAGTTTATTTTGATCGTTATTTCTGGTCCATTTGTATTGTTAATGTCTGTTTTAGGAGTGGGTGGAGGCCTAACCGGCTGGCTTCGCTCCCTTGTTGCACAAATGGGCGTTTTTGTTGCGGTGGGGCTACTTGTTATGTTTGCACATGTGTTTTTCTGGGGATTTGGTAACGATGTTGCGTTTCCATCGGGAACTCCCATTTCATTATTAGGAAACCAGCCATTAAGTACAGCATTGAACGTGTTTCATATTAAAGCACTTGTTGTGGCTGGCACTTCTGCTGGGGCCGTTCCATCAGGTTTTTCATTTGGCAACAACATTTCTTCAGTCGGTTTCTTTGTAAGTCTAGTTGTTATGCTTTCAATTCCAAAGATTGCAAGCGCTTTCCGTGATCAAATTGCAACAGGGCGTGGAAGTTATGGCTTCAGTACATTCCGTGAGGCTGGAGGACCAGTTGCTGGTGCATTAATTGGAGGCTATGCACTTGGAAAGGGTGCCGTAGCCGCTCCGATTAAGAAGGCAACATCAGAATTCGTGACACCAAGGGTAGAACGTGGATTTGAGGCAGCAAAAGACGTCGTTACAGGGGCTTTTAAAGGAGCTTTTGGAAAAGGCAATGGTGGTACAAGAACAGGAACAGAGTAAAGCACTTCAAATACAAAAAAAGGAGCCAGAGCCATTTTTTTCGTGATTCTGTGAAGTGAGACTTTTCACTTTATGAACCGTCAATAGAGAAGGTCTATTTTCGAGTGCGCACTGTTTTCTCTATCTGATTGACGATAGCGTTTGACAATCCGCGTCGCTCGTATTGAGTGATTCTCTTTATCGCGCTCTCTACAGAGCTTCCACTCGGTAAATATTGCTTCAAATATATATATACTCCCTTTCCTGATCTTTTATCTTTATGCAAATTTCGGGCAATGCGATCGGCTTCTGAAAGTTCCATTCCGAAGTTCAATGCACTATCAATTGCACCAGCGATGAACCAAAATCGAAGGCTCATAACTCCATATGGATCCACACGATCAAGAGTATCTCCCCATCTTTGGAACGCATTCTCATCCTGCAACTGCTGCGCAGTAAAATCGACCTTTGTAAGCAAATCTTTCGCATCAAGTATGTCAGGAATTGTTGTAGTTAAATAATCTTTATAAGCGGTTGAGCTCATTAACTTGAAATTTACGTTTTCAACATCAAAATGTAACATCCCTTTCGCATTGGCTGAAGCAATATCCCTGTTTGCAGCTGTCAATAAATTATTTTTCGCTTGTGCGTCATCTGGATATAACTGTTCGGCAATGATTTCATTGGAATCAGTAGTCTGAATACGCTGCAATACAATTTGGTTGAAACGCCCTATTTTTAGTATTTCCTTTGTAGTATTAAAATGCCCGTAATCGGAAATGAGCTTTCCTCCAAGATCAACAAGGTTGTTCCAGTCTTTTTTATTAATGATTTTGACCGATTTGTCATTATATTTTTCTTTTGCTGAAGTTGCGCCACGCAAAAAAGAGGTGGCGATTGAGTGTATTTGATCAATGGTTACTTGTGAACCTTTTTTTCTGTCTTTTCTCCACTTCGAGAAATAGATTGCTTGAGACAGATAATCACCACCACTGGTATCCCAAACAGATCGCTCGAATGTCGCCTCAGCAATTCTCATCGCAAGATCATATGACTTTTCAGCTGCCTCTCGATCAAAATTTTCAGTTTTGTGCCTTTCTAAAATCTGATCAACAAGACGTTCCCTTTTAATTGCAGCGTCAGTTTCATCAGTTTTTCCTGAAAACTCACCTCTGTATGCTGCTTCCTGCATCACATAAAAAGCATCTTGCACCTTTAACCCCTCCAATCCTTTCTGCAATAAAGTCTCAAAATCGCCTCCCGTTAACGCGTAATCTCCAATTTCATTGGTTACCGCTCTGTTAAATTCAATGCGAATTCTCTCGGGATCAGCGGTAATAACTCTTCGCAACGATGTGGCACAAGCTTGAAGATGAATGCGAGCTTTTACTTCAGCCTTAACTTCTGCGTCAATATTTGGCCTATCTGCAATTTTTAGTAACTCAGACATTTGGTTACTCGTTGTAGTATCAAATCGACCTTTATCAGTCGACTCTATTTCTTCTAGGAAAAACCGAAAAGCCTTCCTCTGCTCATCTGGTGTTCTTTTTTCAATACCTTCAACTCTTTTTGGTATTTGTGGCTCACTGTAGTTTCTAACCTGTTTCATAAACACCGTTTCTGAACCTTTTATCTGACTAATCTGCTTTTTAATTTCTGCTTTCAGTCTGGCCGCATATTCCTCACGAACACCTTGAAACTCATGTGGTATATTACCCTTGTCTGTCGCAGACCAGCTCCCAACTTTCTTCTCAAAAATATTTTTATCTTCCAGATCCATAGCATCATCTTTATAAACAATTAGGTCAGATTGAAATGCTGTATACCTTGAATCGATATCTTTTAGAAGTCCTTTCTGCCTAGCCATTGCCTCAAAATGCTTCATTCGTTGCGCAAGCTGGAGTTCTTTTGCAGCTAAATCGATCTTTTCAGATGCAGAGAGATTTTTATCGTTCTTTAATTTTGAAATAACTTTTCGATATTCAAGCTTTGCATCAAAAAAAGTCGCACCATAAACTGACTCAGCTTTAGGAGTTGAAGCTGCATTTTCAACCTTTAGTTCGTCTTTGTACTGATCAAGAATGGTTGAAGGCAAATGACCCTCATTTACGAGTTTTACAATATAGTCACTGTTGTTTTGAACCCAAATTCGGTCTAAGTCAGCGCCTCCTTTTAAAACTGAATCCTTTATCGTTTTCTCAATCGGGCGAAGTGTATCTGGCTCAGTCACCGCCTCCTTTGCTTGAATAGGAGTATCAACTTCAGTTGAAGCCATAAAATCATTGAATTCTTGATCTGGTACGTCTGTTGTCCTTAATGGAGATTGACTTAAAGTGGCAGCCTCTAGTGCTTTATTAAAAAGGACTTCTTCATCATCTTGTTCTTTATTCCAAGTGGGGTTAATTTCCGTTAGTTTATTCTCGAGTCTACTAATAAATTTGTCTGCAAGAGACTCGTCCATTGGATTGACTTCCCGAGATTTAGCATCTATAAAACGATTCCGAAGTGATTGAAGTTTTGCTTCTCGAACATCTCCTTGGGCATCTTGTTTATACGTATCAATACTCATGCCTTTATCCATGTAATTTGTAATAAGAAGACTGTCTTGACCTTGAATTTTCCCTTCCTGAAGTGCAGTATCAAGGTTCATATCAGGCACAAAAAACCATGGCTTTTCATCCGCTTTGGCAACTGAGGCGTCAGCTTGGTGAGCCTTGAAATTTTCTGGTCGTTGGGTGTCTCTTTCAGGAGTCATATCTGTCATATGCTTATATTTCAGTATAATTCTATCACTGAAGATAGACTTACCATATAAGTTAGGATGTATTTTACCACAATTATAGGAGTGAATCAACCACCCTGAGCTGGGTGGTTGTTGTTTTGACTTAAATATCTTCCTCTTTCTGGGGTATCGATGGCTTTTCTGCTCGATATTCAAGGATAAAATAGGCTGCAAGTATAAGTGAAAGTGCGCTGAATTGACGAGCAAGCGCAACTAAAAGGAGATATACAACTAGAACGATTACAAAGTGTCGAACTCGCCCTCCCCAAAGTGCAACTAAAATTGGTGGAAAGACAAAACCCAAAAAGACACTTAGAAAAATCCTCTGTAGCTTTCCTGGTTTACGCATAAAATCTCCTATCGTTAATACGCAAACGTTGAACAATCGTAACATAATAACTATAGGAAGTCAATCTTTGTTTTGTGAGGACTTGGCATTGTCGTGAAAACATCTTTGTACTTGAAAGATGAGTTCACACAGGCCATGATGGTATTGTGATACAATGATCGATTTTTGACTTTACTAAAATGTTTGAACAACACCCAGTCCCCCAACAAATAAGCTCCTATCAATTCAGGTTGGTTGGAGATATGACATTGAAGCAATTCTTTCAAGTCGCGGGTGGTGCTGTGGTTGCACTTTTGTTGTATGCCTCTCCTTTCCCCCCAATTTTTAAGTGGCCATTAATTGTATTATCCGTGTTGGCAGGCGCAGCTTTTGCTTTTTTACCACTACAAGAGAGACCACTTGAGCAGTGGGTTTCAGCATTTATCCGTTCAATTTACGGACCAACAATTTTTGTCTGGCAATCTTCACAAAAAGCTGTCCCTTATTTTGCACCTGAAGAAGGAGGCCAACCAATTGCAACACAAGGACCATCAAGTGGGGTCTCAATAAATGACGTACATACCGCAAACCTGGAAGCATCTGAGCAAACAATGCTGGCTAAAATTTCTGGTCTATTTAGCTTAACGCCTAAGAAGGGCCCTGTTGAGGTATCACCCGCTCTGGCACAAACGGTATCTGCACCACCAAGCCTGGCCACACAAGTGTCCCCTGTTTCAGTTCCTAGAATGTCACAACCAGCACAGATAAACCCAAACATACAATCAGTCATTCTTTCAGAAAACAGAACTATTAACCAACCAATGCAGTTTCCTACTCCTGTAAGGCCAGCGGTGGCCACACCTCAAGCACCAGCGATTACGCTCCAAAACAAACATGGGTTTGTCACAGTTGACCCAAAAACAATGCAGGTTCCACAGGTTGGGGGGTCTCATTTGTCACAGACATTTGTGCCAGGGCAAATGCAACAAGGGACATCTGCTCAATTTTCTGATCAAGCGGCACCTCCTTCTCCTCCTACTACACCAAACATTATTGTCGGTCAGATTATGGATTCTCAAGGAAAGATTGTTGAAGGGGCAATTATGGAAATCAAAGACCAGTTGGGAAGGCCTGTCAGGGCTCTTAAAACCAATCGTGCCGGTCACTTCATGATCGTGACACCACTTCCAAGTGGTCAATATACAATGTTTGTCGAAAAAGATGGATTAACCTTTGAACCGGTTACCTTTGTTGCAAGTGGCACAATTATCTCGCCAATTGCAATCAAAGCTCAAGTAAACTAACTATATGGCTGCACAAACACTCGAAAATTTTTCAAAAAGGATTGATACCATCTTTGCAAAGGTTCCATACCTTAACATTCCAGACACTCCGATTGTAAAAAATGCACAGGACTTTGTGCCGATTGCCGACATTGTTGATGATATTGTTATGTATAAAGATGGTGGAGCCGCCATTGTTCTTGAATCTACATCATTAAACTTTGGACTGCTCTCGGAGCGGGAACAGGAAGCGGTTATTGCAGCCTACGCAGCTCTTATTAACAGTTTATCTTTTGCAACCCAAATAGTGATTCGAACACAAAGGAAAAACATTGCAAAATACTTATTGCAGTTGGATCAAAAAATTGCTGATCAAACGAACTTAAAATTAAAGTCGTTAATGGTTAGTTATAAACGCTTTATTGAGGAAACAATAAAGAGACGAAATGTATTAGGAAAACGCTTTTTTATCGTTATTCCGCTCTCCCCACTTGAGTTGGGGTTCACAAAGTCAATGTTTCCAGGACTAGGAAACAAGACACAACAGTTGTCTTATACCAAAAGCTATATTCTTAAGAAGGCAAAAACTGTTTTGGTGCCAAAGCGTGATCACATTATTAAGCAAACAGCACGGCTTGGCCTACGTGTCAGACAACTTGACCGAAAGGCATTAATTGATTTGTATTACGACATGTATAACCCTGACGTTGAAAGTGTCAGAGAGAAACCAGAAGTTAAAGACTCATAAACATGGACCCAAACATTGCTAAATTTATTCCAAACCCAGTGAAGCCCGCCATTGATAAGCCAAGCGATTCACAGCTTTCTGTTGATGATATTGTGGCACCAGGTCAGATTACTATTGACTTTGACTTCGTCAAAATCGGTGATGTGTACTACCGAACCTTGTTTGTTGCCGGATACCCTCGCTTTGTCGTTCCAGGTTGGCTCGAGCCACTTATTAACTTTGACCACAGTTTAGATATCAGTTTTTATATTTACCCCACAGAGGCACGGACAGTGCTTGATGAGCTGAGGCGCAAAATCACAGAAATGGAGGCTGAGATTTCAACTGATATCCAGCGAGGAAAGATTGTTAACCCTTCAACTGAGGCAAAACTTGAGGATGCAAAAATTTTACAAGAGCAACTGGTCAAAGGAATTGAGCGTTTTTATCAGTTTAGTTTCTATATAACCATTCCAGCCGCAACAGAAGAGGAACTTAACTCAATTACAAAACGGGTTGAGTCCACCTTGGCGTCGATTCTCTTAAACGCCAAACACACAACACTTGATATGAAAAAAGGGTTCTTGGCTTCAGCCCCATTTGGCAGAGATGTGTTAACCCTTACACGAAATATGGATACAACATCTCTTGCAACGACATTCCCTTTCACAACGGCAGAGCTTTCTAGTGATACTGGAATTTTATATGGAATTAACTCTCAAAATGACTCATTTATTATCTTTGACAGGTTTGGACTGGAAAACAGCAATATGACTGTTTTTGCAACCTCAGGTGCCGGAAAAAGTTTCTTTGTAAAGCTTGAAGCTATGCGATCCCTTATGATGGGTGCTGAAATTATCGTTATTGACCCAGAGAATGAATACAAAGCCTTGTCAGAAGCAACGGGGGGAGAATATATAGACTTCTCTTTCGGAAGTAGTGCCAAAATTAACCCATTTGATCTTTCACAAATTTATGAAAAAGGTGAAAACCAACTTGGATTGAAAATTTTAACACTTCATTCGCTTTTTAAGGTAATCATGGGACAACTCACTCCTTCTCAAGAGGCACTTCTTGATCGAGCTCTAGTTAATGCTTATAAAGCAAAAGGGATTACCCAAGACCCTGAGACACAAAACCTTGAACCACCATTGATTGAAGACCTTTACAAGGCATTAATTGGAATGGAAACAACAGACGCAATGGACTTGGCCGCTCGCATTGAAAAGTATGTCAAAGGTAGTTATGTAGGTATCTTTGACCAACAGACAAACATTGACATTAAAAACCCATTCACGGTTTTTTCAGTTCGAGATATACAAGACACATTGCGCCCAATTGCTATGTTTATTATTCTCGACTTTATCTGGACGAAAGTTCGCCGAGACATTAAGAAGCGACTCCTGGTTGTTGATGAGGCTTGGCACATGATGAGGTATGACGACACCGCAGCTTTCTTGTGGTCAATTGTTAAGCGTGCTCGAAAATACTATCTTGGCTTAACAACAATCACTCAAGACGTTGAAGACTTTTTAAGCCGTGACATCGGAAAGGCTGTTGTTACAAACTCAGCAATGAGACTTCTACTCAAACAGTCACCCGCGGCAATTGACCGCATAAGTGAAACATTCTATTTGTCACAAGGAGAAAGACAGCTATTAATGGCTGCAAACGTCGGAGAAGGTATTTTGTTTGCTGGCCCGCACCACGCACCTATTAAAATCGTGGCCTCCCCTGAAGAGTACGCCTTTGTAACCACCAAACCACAAGACGCCATTGATACAGCAGCAAAAAGCGCACTTAATGCACAATCGGCTGCGCCGAACGTTACTGCAGCCCTCACCAGCGATCAAAACGTATGAAGGCACCAGAGATACTAAATGAATTTAACCTTGTAACTAAAATTGCCAAGCGCAGTGATCAAGAACTTGCGACAGAGCACTTGCTTGGTGAAACGTACAAAATAGATGGTAACACTGAGTTACTTGACACAACCCTTCATTGGTCGATTCGAGCTTCGATGGCACAGCAATCTCTTCAAAAATTAATTATCAAACAAAATCGCGATATTGATATTGTGGTTCCACACGGGCCTCAAATTACACAAGCACAAAGTGCAGGAAACATTAAATCACTTCTGGAAGACCCGAGACTTACCAAAGAGCAACGAGAAGCATTGATTGATGCTGCTTGGTTTGTAGCTGCAGCCCCTGATGAACTTGACCCAGAAAAAATTGAGACAGATCTTAAAAAACAGAAATTAACCGCTGTCGCAAATAAAATAGGGAAACAATCACAAGATAGTGTTTCAAATGAATATGGAAGGCTCAGAAAAAAGCTTGAGAGAGAAGGTATTCCAGGCGACGACCTATACGAGGCAAGGAAGAAAATGACGCTTGAGTATCTTGAAAAAATAGAAAATAACGAACAAGCAAAAAGGGAATTAACTAACAGTCGAAAAGACTTGCATGCTTTAGAGCTTGATATTGCCTATATTCGAAAAAACTCACAAAACCTTACTAATGATGAGTTTAGTCAGGCATTTGTTGGGGTAAGTGCAGGAATAGGAGCCATTACACAGCTTGCCGCAAGCGGAGGAACCAGACAACTTTATGGAAGAATAAGCCAAGAATCAGACGCAAGAATTACTAAAGCCGCTGGAAAGCTTGCAAACAAAGCTACGAGTCAGTTTGTTGGGACTGCTGCTAACGCGGTGCTTCCTGGCTCTGGACTTGTTCTTGGAAAAATTGCGGGACGCGCGGCTGAGTTTGTAACTGACAAAACCGTTGGGCTAGTACTTCGCAACAAACGAAAGATTATAACCGGCGCGATGATCGCTTTGTCACTTCCCTTACTTGTTTTAGGTGGAACTGCTGCAATTATTGGTGCCGGTCTTATGGCGGCTGCGGCAGCCCTTGTTGGGACAGTGATTATCTTGCCTATTCTACTGGCCTTCATAATTTTTATAATTAACTCTGGCGCCTATATCGTTCCTCCTTCAGCCGGTGTAACCTCACCTGGCCAAGTTGACCCAAATAACCCAGGAAATACCGCTCCAGTTGGGCTTGGCGACTGCCCAGAGGGACCATCTGGGTGGCCGGTCACAACAGACAGAGGACTTAACTATTATGTTGCCCAAGGTCCGTTTAGCCCGAGTGGGTACAGCCACAATGGACTTGAGGCAATTGACGTCTCATATGACGGGCGAATTAACCTTGCCAAACGGGCAATTGCAACTCACCCTGGTACCGTTGCTTCTGTGGGAATTGACTCATATGGCGGTTACTATGTCGATATCCGTGGAAAATGTAACGGTGGAGAATTTAGAAGTAGGCATGTGCATATGTATACAACATGGGTTACAGACGAACAAACGGTTGTACGGGGAACACTTTTAGGTCCGGTTGGTGACACGGGATACGCAACAGGTAAGCACGACCATTATGAGTTTCGAGCCATAAACAGATTTGATGGAAACCCATTTGCAAATTCACCATTGCCTATGGCGCCACCATATATTCCAAAGGTAGTACCAAGAGGTTGTGTCGTCATACCATGTAATGTACGTGTACCATAAACTGATATGAGAAAAATGAACAAAAGGACTGTTATTGTTATTGGACTTCTGGTTGTTGTTGTTCTTATTCTTTATTATCTCTCGACAAGAACTGATGGGAAAAGTGGTACGGCAACGCCTGTTCCGACCGTTCCTTCGGACGTCGTCAAGGAGATTGTTCCGGCCCCGGCAATACAGGCATCATACACAGTTTTTTCGCTTCCAATCGTTTTTAACCTAAAAGAGAAATGGAACATTCCACCATATGCTGAGCTTTACACTATTAACAAAAAGCGATTAAGTGAGGGTCAGGTAACGGCAATTGCAAGAGGTTTTCAGTTTACCGAGGCACCAATTGTAATTGATGACGCCTATTTAAAAACAAAACTGTATCTATTCTCAAAAGACAAACAAACTTTACGAATTTACCCAGAAATTGAAAAACTGGCATATTCTGATTATTCAGTAGACAGGACAAAACTACTTGATAAAAGTAAACCAACCGATATGGAGAAGCTTGTTAAAGATTACTTGGCCCCTCGATATTTCACTCCCCTTTCAATTAGTCCTGACACTTACAAAAAAGACCTAGAAAGGTCACTCTTTAAAAGTGAAGAAGAGGAAGGGATATCAAGTAATAACCCCAATACAAATGAAATTAAGTTTACTTTGAGTGCCCCTAACAACTACCCCATCGTTGGTATGAGCTTTAACCTTGGAAGCCTGTTTGGAGAAGCTAACGCAGATAACCAGATAACGAGAATAGAGATTGATAGTATCTCTGATATCGGACGAGTTGGAATGGCAAAGTTATATACACTAGAAGACGCACAACTTGCTGCACCACTTTCTGCAGTCATTCAGTCAATTGATGGGTTGTATGAAGGTGACATTGAGCCACAAACAATTAAGCTTATTACAGTAACCAGTGTTCGACTCGTATACTTAAAAGAACAAAAAAGCGATCAGAAATATTTGCAACCAATCCTTGAACTAAAAGGTGTTGTAACACTCGGCAACAACGCAGTTCGAGGCATTAATCTTTATTTACGAGCAACATCAACTTTATGAGGAAAAAGCTAGCAATCATTATTCTTTTTATTAATACGTTTCTAAACGTTTCTTATTTGTTTACCAAACAAAGCTCGTTTTCCTTAAGTGAGCCGCCTCAAGCAC
>CAYQUL010000001.1:0-51938 GCA_964420735.1 uncultured Gammaproteobacteria bacterium | reverse complement strand
TTGTGCGACCAGTCACCAATCTTTATTTCAAAGTGTTGAAATTCGTTATTAATGTCCTTTTTAAGGATCATTGCTTTTTTACTTATTACGCTTCTGTTCATATATGAAAAAAGTGAAAGTAATAAGGAGTACAAAACCACTAATTAACAATCCCAAGACGTATAGTTTTTGCCCAAAGAACGAGACTTGTATATTTGCATCTCCCCCCACTGGTACATACCATAGGTTTGCATAGCCATTTGCTGTCATATGTACCTGCTTACCACCGATATAGTCGTTTGAGGCAATCCCCCAACCTTTGTGATATCCTTCCTTCATTTCAATAAAATAGCCGTCAGGGGCATTTTTAACTTCAAGTTCGTATTTTGTCGGATTCTGCTTAACATATGTTAAGGTTGTTTCGTCGGTCCTAATTGGCTTGGCTTTTTCAATAATGTACAATTTGTTTTCAGTTATGTTACTTATCTGTATGTTTCTAAAAGTAGATCTACTAGTAAAAGCTTTTTGAATAGGCTGCTGGATGATAAGTTCCAATTTTGATGCGAGTTCTATAGGTGAAAAAATAAACTTTTCTGAAAGCCAGTCTGGGTTTCTAATTAAATTTATTGGTTCGATTTTGTACGGCGAGTTAGGCCCAGATTGAGCAACTCGTATACTTGGCAAATCACCATAATCGTATTTGAATTCGAAAGACACTTCATATTTTCTAAATGGATCAAAGTTATCAACGGGGAAGTATTTTAATGTTCCGATCGTTGGACTGCCAATAACGGAGACTTCTGCAGTCTGCAATATGTTAGCCGATGATTGAGGGAGTTTAACTGTTAAGGTGTGCTCACCCATTACGGCTTTTGCAAGACTGACTATAATGACATTCTCTGATGTCGAAACACTGCGTGGTGGAACAGGAACATTGTCAACTGAAATAACGAGTTCACTAGGATTAATTTTATATCCCGTAAGGTAAAGTGTATATTCTTCAGGATTTTTTGTTGTATATGTAAACTGAAGCGTGTCTTTAGAACTTATATCCGCCTGCTTTCCTTGACTAATTAATGCAATTTTGTCGTGCATTTCAGGAAACAAAGCTAGTTGGCTGTCACTATTTGATACAAGAACACTGTCCTTTGAGATAAAACGAGATAAATCGGCAAGCCTGACGGGGGTTAGATCGGTTGAATAGATATATTTAGGTATTTGGAATTTAGTCGTAGCGTATTCCGGTTTTATTTTCATAAAATGCCAATCTTTAATATCGATTCGCTCCTGAGTAAATCGAGCTAATTCTAGAAGAATATTTGGTGCAAGCGAAACAGTGTCAGTTTTAACAAACATACTGTCAACGCCAAGGATATGCGACATTTCAAAGGCGGTCACAAACTCACCGCGCTTTAAACTGCTGTAGAACCGCTCCACAAGTGTAGAAAGATATTGGTTTGGGTAGTTAAACGATGGGGCAATCACTTCTTTTGAGGAAAACAAACCTAATATTGATTCTGTTCCCTTGTAACCCCATTTAAAACTTTCAAGCTGGTCATCTGGATATGTAACAATTCTTCCGTAGTCACTTTTTGAAAGTAGTGCTTTTGCTTCAAAGACATAATCAGGAAATGTTTGGTAAAAACTGTCATCTCTCCCTGGTCTAAAAATTTTGCCAGTAATTTGAGGATATGAATACACAAGTTGACCGACAACCAAACTGGCGGTCACGATAACTAATACGTGTTTGAAATAAAACATTCTATATATTTTTTTAGTTTCAAACCTTTCAAAAAGTCCCTCAACAAATAATCCTGATAGCCCCGCAAGTCCAATGATGGTGAATGGAGTGAAAATATACCAAGGGCTTCTAAAAAAACTAAAAAATGGGAGGTTATGTAGGAGAAAGTTAAATAAAACACCAGTGGGCTCATGAAGTCCTGCACCGAGAAAAACTCCTAGGATTGTTAAAACTGAAAAAAACAAATATTGTTCCATTTTCTCAACTTTCCGATAAGCAAATGCTGCAAACGCAAGCATCGGGGTGACAAAACTAAATAAGACAAAGGGAGTGCTATAAAAGTAGCGCGAGGCGTACGGAATATAGAGCGGAACACCATAGTCGTTTTTTATGTACCAGTCCCATGCTCCTTGGAGGCGTATTACATTTAATAGGCTTGTATTAACAGATAAACTTGCAACCCAGTTTGTAAAACCGATTGATTCAAGTGTTTGCACAGTGTTTGATATAAACAAAAAATCCACCAACGGGGTTATCCAAAATGCATTCACTAAAATAAATGGAATAAAGACCACACTTGAACGCCTAAGTGTTTCATTTCTATCTTGCTTGACTGCTAGTAAAACCAACAGGTAAATTCCAACCCCTGCTAAGAGACAAATAAAATATGCAGGATTAATTCCAGTTCCCGCACTCACCACTCCTACTAATGTTGAAAAAAAGATGGTTTTCTTCCAGCTTATTTTCTTTTCAACACTTAATTTTAAAATACTTGCGAGCAGTGGTAATCCAACCATTAATGATAGATTTGCCACTTTAATATTTTCCCACGTATTAAATAAATAAATATTAAAGCTATAAAGTGCCACAAAAAGTAGCTGAATAACAAACCTCTTTGAAACAAAAACTCTTGCAAAAAAGTACGAGGCGAAAATTATAGAAAGTGACCAGAACAAGATATTACTTAGTTCAACTATTTGAAGAGAAATACCAAGTACATATGGCAATACCTGTAAAAAATGAAAAAAGAGGCCTGCAACTGAAGAACTAAAATGGAGCCCACCGTTTAAAACATCGTTCCATATATACAATCTTCTTACAAACCAAACGATTGGGTCTAACGGAAAATTGGTATCAAGTCCATCAATAATTGCCGTAGGATATTTAACAAACCAAACCAATGGGAAAAAACCTAATATGACAAGAACTACATACTTATATTTTGTGATTATTTTTTTCATTTTCGTAAATCGTTATTTAACTTTGTGCGTACAATCTCAGTTTGATTAGTTAGTGCTTCTGTATTGCTTCTCCACCTAAAAGATACCACCTTTTCTGGAGATATGTTGTATTGCTTAAGGTCTGACAACAAATCGTTGTATTTCCGATAAAAACCAAATCCTCGTCCATCTTGCTCTCGATATCCTTGCGAGGTAATACCCCAAAGGAAATTCTGAGAATAAAAGGATGATGGAAAAGCGCCTCTTTTAGATAAAACAATCAAAAGCGTTTGGCCAAACCCCGACTGAAACGGCGGTATGGGCTCACTTTGTGGTAAACCATAATAACTTGCATCACTTTCCAAAAAAATTACTTGTTTTTCAGACAGTTGCGGAATCTGCTTGCTTAACTCGGTGAGAATTTGAGCACGTGTTCTTCCTATTGTAATTAAGTCACGAAAATCAAATAACCCTGCTGAAATATTTAGAAGAAAAATGCAAACAAACGATAGATATAATGTTTTTTTCTTTACTTCAAAAAGATTGAAGTACTGAATAAAAGCAAGAAGGAACACAATTGCTCCTACAAGTAGAAAGTATAAATTTCTAGAATCGATAAAAGTAATAATTCCAGTGCGCTCTGGAGAAAAAGCAATAATAAAACTGTTTAGAGAAACAAACACAATTGAAAAAACCATTAGGCGAACATTTTTGTCATTTGCATTTCTCAACCACGCGAAAACAACAAAAATGATTGCTACGATAAACACAGTTACAAAAAAGGCCCCTAGAAAGCCACTTACAAATTCAACAAAACCAGTTGTATGAACGTCGTTTCCACCGGTTATATGTAATCTTCCCAAAATACTTTCAGAAAACCTGAGCCACCATTTAGAGGGAATCAAACTCTGGGCAAGTGCTTTAGACGGAAAAGTAATCATATTTAAGGCAATTTCCCAGATTGTCTGACTTTGTGTTGCAACAGATGCAGTCGTTTTTGCATGAGGGAGCAAAAACATTAAAGCCCTAAGCGAAATATATCCTGCTCCTGCGACGGACCAAGGAACTAATATCGCTTTAAGAGACTTATTAAACGAGTCAAACTTCATCAAAAGGAAAAGAATTGGCGAGCAGACAAAAAGCGCGATCGTTGTCTCTTTAAAAAGAAGCGAAGTTATAAACATTACAATTGAAAGAACAATATATTTTTTCTCATTTCTTTTTCCTGCTGCCATGCCTGCAAAAATTAAACTTATTATTCCCAAAAGAGTAGCTCCATGAGTATTTGTATCCGCAATAACCCACGACGTTGCCTGATGGGCACTGCCTGAAAAGCCAAAAAGTGCCGTGCCAAGCAGTGCAAGCTTATTGTTCAAAAAAAGTCGTTTAAGGAGGATATAAACTGAAACAGTAATCGCTAGATGCCAAATGATACTTAATACTTGCCAAATAACAAAGTTGGTTTGAATAATGCTCACAAGACCATAGAAGGATAAATAGTATAGCGGGATATAGTGGCCAATATTGGCTGCAAATGAATTTTTCAAAAGGGAAATTACTGAGTGGCTAGCTAAACCATAATAGTTGCCAAAAGCGAGCCATTCATCTTGTTGAAAATACGCTTTTGTAAGTGGCAGGTAATACACAGCAACAAGAAAAAGCAGAATGGAGAGAATAACTAAGTGCTTTTTCATTTTTTTAGTGATTGAGAGAGTCTTTGTGCAACTGGGTAGACTCTAAGGTGTATCACCAAAAAATTCAAGAGTCTTCTGGTTATGTAATATCTTATGTAATTTGCCCAATAAACTTTCATAGACTCACTTTGGACATTTCTGGACAGTGGGACTATGGTACTCATTTTCTTTATAACTAGAGGAATAGCACGTGTTGAAAGGTGTATCAGGTCAATAAAATACTTCATATTAGTGAGCCCATCTGCGTCAACAAGATCGTTATAGAGCGACAAAAATGGAAGATTTTTACTTTTCGCTTTGGCTTCTAAATGTAGATTAAATAATTTAGTCACTTCATTTCTCTCACGACATGTCCCAACTGTAGGATACGAATCATCTTGTACTTCAAAACGAGTGGAAGGTATCACACCCCAAACAATTATCTGATATCCAGCGTTTTTGATTTCTTCGATACTTGAAAAATAGTTATCTACGCACTTTTTGACAACGACACTAACAGGTTTTTTTTGACTTTTTGCCTGCTTAATTAAATGTACCCTACAATCAATTTCACCAAGCATGAGCATGACATAGCTTTTAGGCGGAATTGTCGTAAGAAGTGAATGAAGGGCCTCGTGCCCATGTGAACCTTTTTTAGAAATGGTATATGCAAGAACAGCACCTAATCGATATGTTTTAAAAAGTGGAACTCGATCGTGGTGCAAAAGTGGCCATTCAGGTTGAATATTGTTATACCCTGATAAAAAATCGACATGACTATCTCCGATACAATGAATGACGGTATTATTACTCATACAACATATTGTATAGTGTGAATGAATTTTCAACCACAATGTCAAAAAACCAAGAGTCACAGCGACGGACGTTATGTGAAACAACCGACACCAAACCGTCAATTCACCACCAATTTAACGCCAGTTATTCCAAAAAATATGTAAAGGGAAAAGATGTTCTTGATATTGGTTGTTGGACTGGTCAATTTGACTCGCTTATATTCCCTTTTGCAAAATCAGTCACTGGCATTGACCCAAACAAGAAAGCAATCGCATTTGCAAAGCGTATGACGCCTAAAGCCGCTTTTTTTGTGTCTGAGGCACAGAAGCTGCCATTTAAAAACAAGTCTTTTGACACTGTAACCATCATGGACGTAATCGAGCACGTCCCAGTTAACACCGAAGGGCAAGTTTTGTCAGAGATTTACAGAGTTCTAAGACCTGGTGGTCATCTGGTTTTGAGTACCCCTAATAGGCACGTCATTTCAATACTATTTGATCCTGCATTTTTTTTGATTGGACACAGGCACTATTCTGTAGGTCAACTAAAGAAGTTACTAGCAGACAATAATTTAAAAGTTAAAAGTGCACAGTTAGTCGGAAACATATGGGAACTATTGATGCATAATGTTGAACTAGTGATCAAACATACCGTGGGGACCACAGTATATAAGCCAAAATGGCTGGTACAAAAAATTAAAGAGGGATACAGTAACAAAGGCTTTGCTGAAGTGTATTTAGTAGCACAAAAAACAAACTAAGAGCGGATATAGATAGAATTCTGCGACTCTTCTGGAGAAAATTTGGGGATAAATTCACCATCAGCTAGAGCACCTCGGTATTCAAAACCAGCGCGAGACAGGACTTCATGTATTTCATGGAAAAGAGCTTGGCCTTTATATACCTCAGTGAGTGTACTCTCGATATGAATAATATCTACGCTGTCTAGCATCTGTTTTGCACCCGTAAGTACTTCCCTCTCATATCCTTGCACGTCAATTTTTAGAAAAACGGGGTGCTTGAGATTTTTGTTTTTAAAATAGGTGTCAAGTTGAACAATTTGGGTTTCAATATCGTTATTCGTTATAAATTTTGTGCTGAGGCTTTCAACAAAAGGTCTAATTGATGAAGCAGGTGCGTACTTTGTAACATGCAATTTAGTCATCCCGTCTTTGTCCCCCACAGCTGCCGCAATGACGGTACTACCAGGGACTACTGCTTTTATTGCGTTTGCAAAATTTTTTATTGGTTCAAACGCAAAAATCTTTGCCTGTGGAAAAATGTGATGTACAACTTTACTAACAGTTCCCTTATGAGCACCAATATCGATAAACGTACCTAATGTATTACCCTCAAGCCACGCATACTGAACATAAACCGGTAAGTAAACTCGCTTTAACAGAAGTTTCCATAATTTTGGATGAACTAAAAAGTAGAGGACAAAAAAAAGAATATTTATCATTTTTCTAGTATGTTACTCACTACTATATCAATAAAAGATTGCTTCCCCCATTTTCGCTCACTTTTTTTGTCTTTGACAAAAAGTGAGGCTGCAGTAAGATAGCCCTGGTATCGCTCCTTAGTCATTTTCTCTAAAAAAGTAACTAACTCGCCATATGTCGAAAATTGATTCATGTCTATATACGCACTTTTAGGTATATATTTTGAAATATTTGGAGCACCCTTATAGATAGGTACAGTGCCTGATGCGAAACAATCAAATATTTTTTCGGTTATATAACCAGGTGCTGAAGTATTCTCAAAACACAGGCAAAACTTGTATTTGGCTAACACACTGTTTTTCTCATTAACAGGTATCTCACCTCTATAAACTGACAGTTTCTTTACTTTCAAGAGTTTTTCCACAAGGTTGAAGCGTCCAGGTAAATTCCACCCTTTGCCATAGAGATCAAACTCCTGACTATTATTTTTCTCAAAGTAGTCAATTGCATCACAACGCTCGCGATACAAGTCCTTTTTAAAGGGAGATAACAGGCGCAAAAAAACAATAGAAGACTTCTTTGAGTTTATGCACACCAACAACTTTTTTTTATTGAAGGGAATATTCTTTATACTTTTTTGAATCTCAACTTGTGGCACATACAACTTTCTTACCTTTTTAATACTTTTCACAAGTTCGTCATTCCAAGTATAAATAGTCCCAAAATGCATATAAAAAAAGCTAAGATGGTTAAAAGGGTTGACAATTGGTGACTCAAAACAAAATAATATCTTCTTATTCTTTGGAATGGTGAGTAACTTAAGCCACATGGCAATTTCCCATGGGTAAGGTACATCAGCAAAAATATATTTATCGGCAGCTTTTGCTTTATCTAGTGTATGTATATCAATACCTCTCGCATTAAGTATTCGATCAAATTCAAAAAAGATATTGTGCCCATTATTAATGTTAAAGATTTTATCGTTATAAAATACTGTACTATTAAATGGCTTCAGTAGAGCAGATATTTTAGACATCTATATTAGTTCATATTTTCTTAAAAAATCGTACATCCGGATACGCATTTTAGGGGAGATAAACCATAGCGAAACGAATTGGCCCACATTATAGAAAACATCATACATACTTGGTCTAAACCCGAGTTTCATAATTGCGTTTTTCCTAATTTTAAAGGTCAACAGCTCAAGCTTCCGAAGTTTTTTATGACTGCTTGAGTTTTCGATAAGTGTATAAATTAAGAGTGGCTTGTTAATGCTTGCAAATTCATACTTGCTTCCGATTTTGAACCACATATCAATATCTTCACAGGGAAAAATATCAGTTCGATATCCCCCGAATTCTTCGAAAACACTTTTTCGAAACATAACTACTGGATGTGAAAACGGACTGTACCTAAACATTAGTTTTTTTAAACTTTTTGAGTCTGTTGGATACTCTCTCTTTGAAACTACCATGCCATTTGTATCAACAACCGTAAGGTTTGCCCCCACTACCGCAATCTTTTTATGCTTTCTTAGGACCGCAAGTTGTGCTTCTAAACGATCATCAGTTGAGATATCATCTCCATCCATTCGTGCAATAATTGGTGCCTTAGCCATGCCAATTGCTACATTTAGTGAGTGGGCGATCAGGCTATTTTTCTTGTTGCTTTTGTACCGTATTCGAGAATCCTTTCTTGCATATTTTCTAATAATTGATAATGTTTTGTCAGTTGAGGCGTCGTTAACAATAATCAATTCAAAATTTTTAAATGTCTGCCGCAAAATGCTTTCGATTGACGCGCCAATATACTTTTCTGCGTTATAAGCTGGCATTACAACTGAAATTTCAGGTATTTTGTTCATAATTAAGAAATAATCGTCAAAAACAGGTAAAACAATGTATCTATCCCGTATCTTACTGACCGTTTAAAGTTTATCGACGAACTTTCAGGTGAGTATCTCACAGGAACTGGTATCTCACCAATACGAAGGTCTAGCTTCGCTGCAGATAGAAGCACTTGCTGATCAAAAACGAAGTCGTCTGAGAATTTATGAAACGGAATTAATTCTAACGAGCGGCGGCTATATGCACGAAAACCAGTATGATATTCAGAAAGATTAAGACCTAAAGCAATGTTTTCAACCATAGTCAAAAATCTATTACTGATATATTTATAAAGTGGCATTCCACCACTTAAGGCTTCTTTCCTGCTTCGAATGCGAGAACCTAACATAATATCTGCTTTAGCTTTAATAATCGGTTGAATGAGTTCTTGGGTTAGTGTCGCATCATACTGATAGTCTGGATGAATCATCACAACAATATCAGCCCCTTTAGAAAGGGCAATGGTATAGCATGTCTTTTGATTACCACCGTACCCCCTATTTTGCGGATGCGTATACACATCTATTCCCATTTTGTGTGCAAGTTTAACCGTTGTATCACGACTACCATCATCAACTAATATAGTTCGAAACATTTTTCCCCTGGGTATATCCTGGTATGTTTTTTTTAGCGTTTTGGCAGCGTTATATGCCGGTAATACAATAACTACTTTAAGGTTCTTCATAACACTTTTGCTGAGATAATTTGCAAGTCGCCTGGAATTGTTACAAGGTTAAGTTTAAGTTCAGACATCTCTGTTCCACCAGCTGGTATGGTAAGCAAATAGGTATGTGGCTTGTTGTCGTACAAAACTTCAATATTGCTCTTTGCAGTTGATTGGAAGCTAGTGTATTTATTTGTTTTCCATTCGTATGAAACTTTGCCTTTAAAAAGAACATTTTTTAGTCCTTGCTCATAGTCCTTTTGACTTAAAACAACACTAAATGGATTAACAATAAAACCTTCCAAGTCGTGAACTGAATATAGTGAATACTCAGTGGGGACAATCCATGCCTCAGTTATTCCTGGCGAATCGTCATTGAGGCTTTTTATTAGCTGCATACGAACATAACGCGCTTTGGTGTCCTAAAATTTTTCTTCCTGTAGAGCCCCGCCAGTAAGTTTTCTAATAGAATTAACATGTTTTACTTCAGTGTATGAAACATTGTCTGCTGAGGTATATATTTTATATTCGATTGGTGTGTTGTTATCAAAACCGTTAATCCACACTAAACGGTTAATTTGTTGCACACTTCCCAAGTCAAGCGTAAACGATTGTTTTCCATCGTGCCATAAAATGCGATCAGGTTGCCAGACGGTATCAGTGTTTTGGTCTACCAAACTTGCAATGACTCGCTCTTGCCATTGACTTGATGAAAAAGCACTCGTTGGTTTTAGAAAGTCTTTTTTAAATTTTCTATATTTAAACGCTGCATTTCTAAAAGCTTCGTCTCTGTATTGTGTAGGAGTTTTCTTGCCAATAAGGGGAAAACGGTCTTGAGGGATGACAAGCGGCTTTGCATTAATGACAACCTCGATGTGTAAATCTCTGACAGTTGGCAGCGGTGGGTTAACGGCAAATGTAGATTCGCCCGTTTTTATGAAATTAACAGGATGGGTGGCTTCTTTACGACGAAAAGCGTCGGTCGTATTTAGTAACTTTGTCCCATCATAATAAAAACTATTAATCTGAGACACGTTCATTGACTTATCTGCTAACTTCTCAGATACGTATTGACCACTTGTTGTTAGTTCAAAATCGTACCGATCTAAACCATAACGCCAAGCAAGAGCTGTAGTCTCTGGCATTTGACCCACTGAAAAAGCAGCGGCAAAGCGCTCTTGTGCAACTGGCGCCACATCAATATAAATTAGGTTTCCCTTAATTATTTGCGGCATCTGGCTTTTAAGAGACGTAAAAAAGTGCGCTGCTGGTACACTTTTGTTTGTAACAACACTTTGCTGGTTTTTAAATGAGCTCACAATATTAGTTAACCCCCACAAACAAATAACCACAATAAAAATCTTTTGTTTTGTCTGTGTTGCCAAAATTGAGTACAGTAGAACAAGAGCAATAAACGTGTGTCCCAGATATCGATCAATTGTGGCGTAGGTGCTTGTGGGGATGTATGCGGTGTAGACAAAAAGACTTAGTACAAACCAAACCAAGGCAAAAAGTGTGTTTTTGCGATGTGACACTTCTTGAGTAAAGGCGAAAAAAGTAAAGAAAAGCAAAGTAAAGCCGCCAAAGTAAACAAAAAACAAGTCAGCCGCACCTTTCCCGATTTGAGGCGCAACTACAATTGAGTTTGAAACAAAGAACAAAATTATGGAAAGTACAAAGAATACTAAAAAGACAGGCAATCGAAATCTCGCTTTGCTTCTTTTAAAAAGAAAAACAGAACTAATAATAGTGACAAGCGTTGTTAATGCAAACGTTCTTAAGCTATGACCTACAAAAGGTTTTAAAAGTAAAAGTGCAACTTTCCACTGAGTATCTGTTACAAACATACTCCCTGAGGTTGAAAAGAAGGAATAAAAAACATACCAGTTACCTGAAAAAACTGCAGTTACAAAATCGCTTAATGAAAGGGTACGAGAATCAGCAGATACCAGAAAAAACCAGTAAAACAGTGCAAGAAACGGCATTAATTTCAAAAAAGTAGTGAAAATACTTTTTACACTTCTTTCTTTTATTCCCCATAACAGATACATAGCGATAATTAAACCAATAACATAATGAGTTCTCACTGGAGTTATAAGTAAGCACAAAAGATAGCTTATTAACGAAAACAAATAATATTTTTTCTTTCCGTTTCGGATATACACAATTGATGTACTCAAGGCTAATAGAGTAAGTGTAATACTCGTGCTCAAAATCCACGAACTAGCTAGCCAATAAAAACCTTCTGACGCAACATAACCTGCAGCAAAAAGAAATGAGGCAACTTTTGCGGCTTTCTCATCTAAAAATTGTTTTCCAAACAAATATACTGCAAAAATTGAGGTGAAATAGGTTAAAAAAGCGAGTATGTAGAAAGGATATATTGAGGAATATCCAAATAAGTAATAAACAAACCAGTAAGGTGCAACAGATAGTCGATAAGGCCCTTCCCCCAGCAACCCTCTTCCAAGATATCCAGCAGGTTCAGCTAAATGAGTGAACTTAAAAAAAATCGCATTATCGTCTTTCCAAACATACATAGCCATCATCTGGCCTGCTGCAACTAGTGCTACTAAAACCAAAAAAAATGGGTATTTCTTAATAAAATGTATGAGTTTTTTAAAGGTTCCCATGTGAATTAGGATAAAGAAGTTCCTTGTAATCTTCAAAAGTAACAACGCTGTCTTTCGTAGGTTGCTTGTTTGTACTAGCTGAAATTGAGATTGCCTTGAGTTTCACATTGCCGCTTAAGGCAATGGAACTTTGGAATGAAATACGAGCAAATGTAGCGCCATTTGGAGCTTGAGAAAAGACCTCAACGTTTCCTTTATTACCAAAAAAACGGTTTGAGACTGAGGTCATAACACGCTCATCGTTACTATTATAAAAATCTAAGCGCATAAATACATTTGGAAGCGTATTTTCAAACCCTGATTCAGAGGCAAGACTTCCGGTTACTTTATAAACAAACCCTGGATCTACTTCAAATTTAGCCGAAGTTAGGTACGCAATTTGAAATTTACCCGATCCCGGTCCAATTTGCATATATTTTTCATCGCTATTAATTGTTAAAAATCCATCTGAAGCATCCTCTTCATTTACCTTTTTCCATGAATTATCAATAACAACATTTTTTGCCTGACTGAAGCCAACGTCGCCAAAGTATGGAACTTGGACGAGAAAAAGAGCGGCTTCAGGGGCCTGCCACGGCTTGTACTTTGCAGTAACCACATGCTGCATCATTTCTTCGACACTTAAACCCCAAAACGTGTCCCTCATCTGCCTATACGGTTTATTAAATACATAGGAATATGATTCCGCTCCGGAAGAAGTCATCCAACCATAGAATGGATCAGCAGCCCAATCCATATTGATTAATGCATACTCACCCTTAACACTTCTGAACTCTTGTAATGAATACAAGTGTGAAGCACTAATACTTATCCTTTTTGCATTTGACTCTATTGGCAATGGGTCAAATGGGTGACCCACAACCACTGCGTTTTGTGGCAAAACTTCTCTTGTGACATCTACTATTGTTTTGTAATTCCAAGGTTTCTGATACTCTTTTGTGTGAATAAGAATGTTTGTAACTGGAAGGTAAATAATCACGGCGAGTATGCTTGCGGTGATGATACTCGCGAAAAACGCTGAATAGTGTGATACCTGCTCATACAGTGTCGCTAACAACCAGGCAGCACAAATAAGAAACAACGGGGTAACTGTAATAAAGTTTCTTACATAAAAGCCACCGTTTGAATAAAAAAGCATTATAAACAAAAACGGAATAATGTGACTCAACAAAAAAATCGCCTGTTTTGTTTTAAGTAGAAGCATTGAAACTGCACCGGAGACAATCAATATAAAAAGCGGCAAACCATAGTCATTAAAAATCCAATAATGGACTGGAAACAGAGAAAGTGCATTTTTCCCCATCGCATACTTTAATGAAACCTCGTGAATAATGTATGTGGCAAAGTCAAAGTGAATAATAAGGTACGGATTTATTGCAATAAAGGTAAAAACTGCAGCCAAACCTGCGATGAACAATTTAGGATCAATGAGGGTGCGAAAAAACAATCTGTTTTCTTTGTCGAGTGACCGGATTATGTGGGATACAAGAAATGGCAGTACCGCAAAGACTTGATATTTTGTACCTAAACTTAGTCCTATGGCGATACCTGCTAACAAATAGGTTGCTTTTGTTGGAAGCTTTTGTATGCTCCATGATGCGGCTAGTGAGAAAAGCAGAAAGAACGCATTGTATGAGTCAGGTAGACCAAGGTGAGCATTTGTGACTGAACGAAAGTTGAGGGCCAAGAGAAGTGCTGAAAGAAACCCCACCTGACGGTTAAACATTCTTGAAGCAAGCAGAAAAATTGCGAAAATTGACGCCGAACTTATGAGAGCTGTTGTGTACCTTCCCCAAAACAAAGCGTTAATCTCTCTATTCCCAAGAATTTCATTTTGAAAAATGCGATTCATATCTACCTCCTTTGGAATAAGGGGCAAATATCCATCAAGAAAGTTGCTAATATTACTTACGTAATACTTACCCCAATAAACAGGGGTAAATATAAATCGAAAGGCTAGCCAGTTAATTTCAGGTACCAAAGCAGGATAGTCATACCGCAGAGGGTCCATATTGCTATTCCTTAGCATCGAAACCGCAGCAGAGTAAGAAATTCCTTCGTCTGAATGAAATTGATTAAATCCAGGAGACGCACCGAGAAACCGAAACGTGGCACCAATAAAAAGAATTATTGCGAGTAGTAATCCAAATCTAGTATTACTTAATTTTAGTGCATTCATAAACAATATGTGAAAATGGCATCCCCTTTTGATAACGTTTTACTTTAACCTCAAAACCAAGTCCTACTAATAATTCCTTCCAGTCTTCTGGGCTTCTAAAAAAAATCGGTGAATAAAAACGTTTTTCAAAAAGCCATGGCACGAGAAAATGATCAGTAAACCAAGTTGTAAGATATTTAATCGAGAAAAGTGGTTCTACTTCAACAACAATTAATTGGTGGTTTTTCTTTAAAGCCTGGGCACATCGGGACAACAGGTTGTGTTGAGAAGCATATGAATGGAGGTGGTGCAGGACATGAAACAATACAATCGTGTCACAAGATGGAACTGTGATCTTGGTAATGTCCCCATATGAAAACGATGCGTTCTTAACTCCCTTGTCAGCGTTCATCAATCGATTCTTGTCAATTTCAATGCCAAAAACACGTCGCTTGGTCTCTGAAACTGCTAGAAAATTACTAAAAAGCCCTTCTCCACAACCAAGCTCCACTATTGACCCTTTTTTGGGTACTATTTTTTCAACTTCCATGTATGGTGCATCCCAGAAACGAATATATGAAAATATTTTGGTGTAGCTTGCCTTACTATAGAGATTGATTACTGTTTGTTTAGCGTTTTGCTTCACAAGTCGATTGTAGCAAATTTATTTGTAGAATAAATGCCAAACGACTGCTATAGTTGGCCTAATGAATATGAAACACTCAATCACAATAGTTATCCCTGCTTATAATGAGGAGGAAAACATCAAATTCATCATACAAGACTCAATAAAGAAACTTCCTAAATATGCTAGGGACTGGGAAATTATCGTTGTTGATGATGGTAGCAATGATAAAACTGCCCAAATTGCTGACAAGTTTACCTTGAAGCACAAGAACGTTCATGTCCTAAGACAGATAAAAAATGTTGGTTTTAGTCGAGCAATGCTTGCGGGTATAAAGAAAGCAAAAAAGGAATTCGTGGCATACATGCCAGCAGATGGACAATTCCTAGTAGACGACATGAGGCATTGTTTTGATGTTTTAGACAAGTCTGACTTAGTGCTTGGTTACAGAGGTGGAAGAACTGACTACGCAACCAAACGCATTTTCTTCTCATATGGCTATCTGCTCCTCCTTCTGTTGCTTTTTGACGTTAAATATATGGACGTTGGATGGGTAAATATTTGGAGAACAAGTGCCGTCAAAAAAATAAAACTACAAGCTCTTGGAGGAATCTTTATCCTAACTGAAATACTAGTAAGATTTAGAAAAAAAGGACTTCGGATTATTGAAGCTCCTAGTTATTATCATCCACGTATATCCGGAGAAGTTAAAAACGCAAAATGGAAAGTGGTCATCTCAACGTTTTTGAATGCTTTCAAGCTTTGGTGGCAATTGCGATAGGGGGATACTTGACGCACACATCTGTATGGATAATACTTGTGCATTATGTCGATCGTTGAAAGAAGAACCACTTCAGAAATAAATTTCACTTCGTTTGAAAAGGAAACACCTTTAGCTGAGCAAAAAGAGAAAGTGCGGGACATTCCTGTTACCATAATCATTCCCCCATCCCCTTTTCTAGCTGACGAACGAGTCTTCCCTTTTTTGGGTCCACTAAAAGTTGCAGCTGAACTTTCACAAAATGGGAACCCAACAAGTGTATTAGATTTGTCAGGGTACACAAATTATCTTGATATCGTTAAACAATATGCAGTAGACCACACAGATGCTGTTTACGGCATTACAGCAACAACTCCTCAAATTCCAACGGCGGCGGCTATTACACAGGCAATTCAAGCCACATCGGAAGAATCAACCGTTATCCTTGGTGGCCCTCATGCAACACTAACTCATACGGCATATCGTGAGGATATACGGACTGGGCGACAAGGAAGAGGTACACATGCATTTATGCAGTTGACCAATTTATTTGATCGCATTGTTGTAGGCGATGGTGAAGAAGCAATTTTTTATGCAATCGACCTGGCTAACGACAAAAAAATTATTGATAGTAGTAATAATAAGTCACCTCTATTTTTGCAAAAAGGAACACTTGAAAGCTACGAGCATCCTGCAAGACACCTGATTGATTTAGATAGTTATCATTATTCAATCGATGGAAGACGAGCGTTTTCAGTAATCGGACAATTGGGTTGTCCTTTTGAATGTGGCTTCTGTGGAGGGCGTGATTCACAAGTGTTTCGCATCGCACGGACAAGAGATATCGGTGATGTGATTAAAGAGATTGAGTCAGTAGTTGTTCCATCTCTTGAAACGGAAGACCCCTACGGAGGTGTTATGTTTTATGACGACGAACTCAACGTCTCTCCTTCAAACTTAGAAAAACTTTGTACAGGGCTCATTGAAATGCAGGAGAAATTAGGACACGAAATGAGATTTAGAGGCTTTGTAAAAGCAGAACTATTTACTCCAGAGCAGGCACGGCTCATGAACCAAGCAGGCTTTAAGATTTTACTTTCAGGGGTAGAGTCTGGCAGCGACAAGATCCTTTCCGTCATGAAGAAGCACACTAGTCGTGACATTAATAGCCGTTGTGTTGACATTGCGCACAATGCAGGTTTAAGTTTCAAAGCCTTGATGTCCATAGGTCACCCTGGTGAGAGTGAAACTACCATTGGAGAATCAATTGAGTGGGCCTCAAACAACCTCACAGCAGGCGACGACATAGATTGGACAATCATAACCCAATACCCTGGCTCACCATATTTTGATCACTCTGTATATGTGCCTGAAAAAAATGCATGGCTCTATGAAATACGAAACAGAAAAACAGATGAAGTTGCACGTTTATGGAGTAGCGAAGTTGATTACTTGAAGGATGCCAACTATTACAAAGGAGTTCCTGGTGAATATACCGCATTTGTTTGGACAGACAATCTCTCAGCCCTGGAACTAGTTAAAATGAGAGAGGTTGCAGAAGGGTATACAAGAGAGCGTCTTGGATTAAATCAAATTGCACACAATAGATTACAACAGTTTGAGCACTCAATGGGCCAATCAATCCCCACAAAAATTCTTCGAAAAACAAAATAGCTACTTCTTAGTTGCCTTTAGGTAAACAGTCGCAATACCGTTTTTTGAATAGGACTGGTCATCAAGTTTCTGAATGAAACTTCCATTCAAGTCTTTATTGAATACCCATTTACTGATGTAGAACAAAATCATATACAAAAGTGAAACGATTTCACCTCGGACTTCAAATGTGTCTAGCGCAAAGCCCGCTGACTTTAAGAGAGCAGTAAGTCCTTCTTTGGTGTAATGTCGGTGGCCAAAATAATATGCGGGGTCTAGTAACTTAGTTATTGGATGATCAAATGGCGTTGAGAGAAGAAGCGTACCTTTAGGAACAAGTACTCGGTTAATTTCCTTTAAGCACTCTATTTCCGTGTTTTCTGGTACATGCTCAATAACATCAAAAAACACAGCTAAGTCTGCAGAAGCGTCTTTTATCGGCAAGTGTGCCGCATCCCCTTCAAAGAAGGTAGCATATTTTGCGTTTTTCTTTGAAAAAGTGACTGCTTCCGCGTTTGGCTCAACACCGACATATGTCTTTGGGTTGTCTTTCTCAATTTCCCGCGCAAGCCAACCAAAAGTTGAACCAACATCAACGATTTTCTTGCCTTTAATTCCTTGCTTCCGCAAAAATTCAAGACAGACACGAACACGACCGTTAATGGGAATTGTTTTAGGGAATGTTTTCATATGTGTACTGTATCAGGTTCTATCTAAATTTGCCTCTACCTTTTTGAAGTGAGAAAAAAGAGCCTTTAGATCAAGGGGCTTCATGATGACTACAAAAATGTCTGTATCAGATCTTGCTCTTAGTTTTTGTGTCTGGTTTCTTGAACGAAGAAGAAGTGTCAAGTGAGTAATGTTCCACCAAATTGCCCCATAGATCATCCAAGACTTTTTAAACTGTAACCTAAGCAAATAATATGTTCCAAGTCCTAGTAAAAAAAACACATGTGGTAAAAAAATAGTGAAAAGGTTTACAGTCGATAGATTTTTGAATAAAGAGAAAATTCTATTCTTAGTCGAGTTAAGCATCACGACAACGGTATCCATTTTTTGACTGGTAAAACCAACCTTATGTAAAATTGAGACTGAAGGGTAATATAAAACGCGGTAGCCAGATAGCCAAACTCTCCAGCAAAAATCGCTTTCTTCAAAATATGACCCAAAATTGTCATCAAACAATCCTATCGTTTTAACAAGAGCAGTGCGAGTCATAAGGCACGCCCCTTTGGCACTAAAAATTTCACTTTCGTGGTCAAACTCATCGCGGTCATGCTCACCAAAGCCCCAGTGAACGGTCAGCCCCAACCGATTTAAGTAAGCACCAGCGTTGTCAAGAATGTCCGGCTTATCCATAAATTTGATTTTTGGTTGCAGTGCCCCAATTGACTTGTCAGACTCAAGCTTATTTACTAAAACGGTGAGTAAATTGTGAGGAACCACAGTGTCGTTGTTTAAAAGAAGTAGATACTCCCCCTTAACACTTGGCAACGCAAGATTGTTTCCACTGGCAAATCCGACATTTTTAGGGCTCTTAATAAGCTTTACTTGCTTTGAGTCGAGAGCTTCAAGAAAAGAGAGTGACTTGTCAGTTGAACCATTATCAACAATTAACACTTCAAAGTTCGCATAATCAAGTTTTTCGATACTTTTAAGGCAGGAAACTAACACTTCATATCCATTGAAATTAACAATTACAATTGAAACAAGTGGTTTATTCATATTGAGTATCGACCGCGAAGGTAACCAACAGCACCCCCAAGAGTTTCCATAAAAAGAAGCCAAATCATACCAGAAGTTAAGAGCGGTTTTGAGAGAAGTTTTCGCCATTGTCGGTAAAAGGCAGGGCGCAAAAAGTAGACAGTCTGTGTGCTGAATGTCGGTATATTGTTTTTAGATAAATACGCATATGCAGACAAACCGTAATAATATTTGCGTTTCATAAGCTTGACCGGAGTTGGTGACCCTTCATTATGAAGAATATAACTTGAAACTCGTGAGATGACATACTTCTTTGCTATTCTTTTTGGTAGATCCCAGTCTTCAGGCCCGGTTATTGATGACTCATATCCTCCAAACTCAATAAAAACAGCCTTTGGAAAAAAGCGTGCGGCTTCGAAGTAAGATTCACCTTCATTTATCTCCCGTTCAAACGCCTTAGCTTTGGCCCAAAAGTTTTGTCCAAAAGATTTTTCCGGAACGATAACTCCCCCGATGTTTTTTCCCCTAGAGACAGCTTCGACACAGTCAGAAATAACAGTTGGTGCTAGCTTCATGTCGGAGTCTAGGAAAAAAAGATATTTCCCTTGAGCTTTTTTAGCGCCAAAATTTCGTTGGGCACTTCGCTCGGGACCATGAGTAAAAAACAGGTCTGTGTAAAGTCGAGTGACTTTCTCTGTGTTGTCAGTAGAGGAGTTATCAACAACGATTGTTTCAAAATCCTTATGTGTCTGTTTCTTGAGACTTAAAAGGAGCTCGGAAAGTGTACTTGCCGAGTTTTTTGTAGTTATAATTACGGTTACTTTTGGCATAGAACGAGTCTAGTGATATCATACACGAAAAGGGGCCATTTGTATGAAAGATATGATTAGTTTTGTTATACCAGCAAAAAACGAAGAAGACTCTGTATCAATTCTTGCAAAAAGAATCGTTGAGGTGTGTGCAAAAATCAAAGCAGGTTACGAAATTATTTTTGTTGACGATGGGTCAACGGACGAAACACTTGCAAGACTCACAGCTTTAAGGAAAGCAAACAAAAACATAAAGGTATTAGCACTTCGAGGAAATTGGGGAAAGTCCATGGCGCTTGAGACGGGATTTATGCATGCAAAAGGAGAGATCATTTTTACGATGGATGCTGACTTGCAAGATGAGCCAAACGAGATACCCCACTTCTTAAAGAAACTCAATGAAGGGTATGACTTAGTATCTGGGTGGAAGAAAGTGAGACATGACCCAGTTTCAAAGGTTATTCCTTCTCGAATTTTAAATTTTATTATCCGAAAAGTTACTGGTGTTGAAGTACATGACACTAACTGCGGATACAAGGTATATAGAAGAGAGGTTGTCGAGTCACTAAACCTATATGGTGAGCAATATCGATTCATACCAGTTTTGGCCGCAAAACAAAACTTTAGGGTTGGTGAAATTGTTGTAAAACACAATCCTCGTAAATTTGGAAAATCAAAATTTGGTATAGAACGAAATATCAAAGGGTTTCTTGATTTATTAACCGTAGTATTCTTAACAGGATATGTTCGCCGTCCAGGTCACTTTTTTGGTGGTCTTGGACTAATCTCTTTTTCAGGAGGATTTGCAATTGGGCTTTATATAACCTATTTGCGTATCACGACAGGTGGAATTAACTTTCACCAGCCATTGCTTATTCTTGGCATGCTTCTAATGATTATTGGAGTGCAGCTTATTGTCACAGGACTAATGGGCGAAATGATCACAAGCTTTAACCAAAAACGGGAGAGTGTAGAGAAAATAATAAAGAAAAAGCTTCTTTAAAGAGAAATAACTTTTAGCTTCTTAATGTTTTTTAAACAAGTGTTACTTGGGTTTACCATAAACCGAATGTACTGTGCGCTGTCCCCTACAAATGGCTCTATAAAGCGTCCTGCCTTAGGCTGTTCACCCATGGCCGAGATTCTCCAATCGTCTGGAAGAGTGCCTGGCAAACGGGTCCAAGTTTTTGTGTCAAGAGAAGTCTGCGTATATCCCCAGACCAATCCTTTGCAGTCCTTCTCAAAATAATCTATCTCTACTCGCCACAGATTAACAGGTGACTTAAGCGAAATAAGAATGCTTGTCTCACTTGTCTCAAACTTCGCACCAGACACTTCGTGTTCCTCAACTTTTTGAGTTAAGTGTTCTTTGTCGTTTTTCCATACAGAAACAATTGGTACACCATCAACTTGTGCTGTGTACACTGGGCTTATGAAGCGATTTAAAAAAAGATCGTAATATGAACGTGTGTCAGTTCCTTGATAATTTAGGGTAATTGCATACTCTCCTTTCATCAAATATCCACTCCGCTCAGCATTAATTAGCTTGATATCAGGCCGCAACCACAATCTAGGAAAATTTGGTATCAGTTCATAGGCAAAGACAAGCGTTGCGTCTTGTTCTACATTTTGATTAATCCAGGTTACAGCCTCTCTGTATGGTGTTCCAAAACTAAAGCCCCAGTACGGCAAATCTTGTTTCTTTGCACCGGAGAGTCCACCAATTAAACCATTAAAATAAACATTTTCATTTGGATGTATTGAAACAAGGGTAGTAATTAAAACAACAAATCCAAAAGTAACCACAGCAAGAACAGCAGGAACAGCATATATGTACTTTTTAGAAAAGGACAAAAGACCTGCATATCCAATCCCAGAAAAAATTGCCAAAGCAGGGATGTACTCCATCAGTTGTCTAACTCCTCCATAAGTGCTTGCATGCGGCCAAACAACCCGAAGAATGGGAACAGCTAGCCACAAAAGAATTAATAATTCAAATTTATCTTCATGTTTCTTTAAATTAAGTAACGAGTAGACAATACCAATGGCTGACAAAAATAAAACAATAAGTGGCGTTGTCGTTATAATCCAAACGAGTGGAAACGTGTTAAATCCAAAAATAGTTGTGTAACGAGAAACCTCAGATGTTGTGGTTCCAATTTCCTTGTAAAAGGAAATTACTGACTGAACACGACCGATGGGGTCAGCCCAAAGATATGGCCAAAAAAGCACAAAGATGCCAAACATAAGGCAAGGCACCAACAGAAAACCCACCCATGTTTTTACACTCTTAAAAAATAAAAGTGTAAAGCGGACTTTGTGCTTTTGATTGAAAAGATAAAAGACAAACCATGGAACAATTACAAAAATACTAAACAGAATATTAAATTTTGTTCCAAGTGCGAGTCCTGCAAAGACACCTGACAGAGTAAACCACAAGAGTTTTTTGGTATTTATAGCCTTCCAAAAAGTGAAAAGAAAGAATGACCAAAAAACAGCCTCAGGAATATCTTTCTCGGTGTTAAAGTGGGATTCTGACCAAAAAAGTGGATATGTTGCAAGTGACAGTGACGCGACAAGACCTGCACCTGTGCCGTATTTTTGTGATGTCCAGAAGTAAACGAGGGACACGAGTGCTGCGGCAAGCGCTATTCCATACACACGGTAGGCATCAACATCATTAACCAAATGTAACTTTGAGTAAAGAAGTCGGTTAGTTGCCGCAGATAAAATATCACTGAGTGGAGGATGTCCTCCCCCATCATGCTCAATAAAGTACTCATAATTTAGTCCATCATTTTGATAGTAGCTTCTGTCTACAAACTGTCCTTCAGGCAAATTTGTTTTAATAAAAAGTGCTGACGGATCCTGAAAAAACCAGTCACTTGACTTGAACCAATCTTGAAAATGAACCGGCATATCGGCGTAGTTAGTTTTGCCAGTAAGCATATAACGCAAATATGCTTGTCCTCTCGGGAGGTGATTTATTGTGTCCCAATTAATGCCATAGTGAGGAAGTGTAGCTAGAGCAACAAGAAAGAAGAGTGCTCCGACAAATAACGATATCTTTATACGCATGGGCTATTGTCTCATCAAGTGAAGCACGAATCAACGAACTTTAAAACTTGGTATTAGTTTTGATAATGCTTTAACTATTTTCACTTTGTCTCCTGTAAGCATTAGCGCTTCAAGCAAATGAAGTGTGGCATCAAGCTTGGAGATATCAAACCCAAGACTCTCGGTTTTTGAAATTTTAGGGTCGGCTGTTTTAGCTAACACTTCTTTTTCGTTCAGTAACTTTTCTTTCAATTTCTCACCAGGTCGTTTACCTGTGTAAACTATATCAATATCTTTTCCTGGAATAAGTCCTGTGAGCCGAATCAGGTTTTCTGCCAAATCAATTATTTTTACAGGCTCACCCATATCCAGAACAAAGAGCTCTCCCCCCATTCCCATTTGCGCTGCTTTAAGAATAAGCTGCGCTGCTTCAGGAATTGTCATAAAGTAACGAGTCATTCGTTTATCGGTAATTGTGACCGGACCTCCTCGAGCAATCTGTTTTTTAAATGTAGGAATGACACTTCCAAAACTATCAAGAACATTTCCAAATCTAACGGCCATATACTTAGTTTTTCCATTAAGTTTTTTGCCAATTCCTTCAGTCACCAGTTTAGTCGCGCCCATAACGCTTACCGGACTTGCAGCCTTATCCGTTGAGATTAAAACAAACCGCTCAACTCCAACTTTTTTTGAGATCGTTGCCACATTTAGTGTCCCAAACACATTGTTGCGAACCGCCTGATCAGGGTGCTGCTCCATAAGTGGAACATGCTTGTAAGCCGCTGCATGAAAAACAATATGAGGTCTATATAAAGCAAACACTCGATTAAGCGAAGTCTTATCTTGAATATTACAAATAACAAAGGAGATGTCTACCTGAGGAAAAAGTATAATAAGCTCTTGCTGTAAGTCAAACAACCCGTTTTCCCACCAATCTAAAAGAATCACTTTTGCAGGTTTGTATGCTGCAACTTGTCTCGATAATTCAGAACCAATTGATCCCGCTGCACCAGTAATCAATACAGTTTTATTACCAAAAAAATCGTGGAGTGCGTTAACATCTGACTTAACAACGGGGCGACCTAGTAAGTCCTCCACACGCACCTCACGTAATGTTCTGATATGTGCCTTACCTTCAATAATTTCTTTTACTCTCGGGACAATCCTTGCAGCAACCCGAGCGTTACTACAAATTTTTACATATTCTGCAATTGCCTTTCCTTCGGCTGAAGGAATTGCAATAATTACTTGATTAATCTTTTTTTCTCGCAACAACTTTGATAGGTTATTGCGTTTTCCTAAAACGGGATACCCATAGACTTTCTCGCCTACGTTTAGATTATCATCAATGAACCCAACGGTCTTTAGTCCTAATTCAGGATCTGACTTTATTTCCCTCACAACGTCTTGCCCAGCGACACCAGCACCTACAATTAATACTCTCTTAGTTTTTACCTTTAACATAGTTATTAAAATGGGCAATCACTTTTTCCTGAGTAAAATCACGAGCAAGAGCATTTGTTCCTTTTCCAAATCTTTTTCTAAATCCTTTTGTTTGCAGTGCTTTTTTCATTTTTGTGTAAAGTGAGTTGGCGTCATTTGGACGAGCAACGTACCCTACATTGTATTGTTTGATAATGTGCTTGCAATCCCCTACATCGGTTGCAATAACTGGTAAGCCATTTCGTGCTGCTTCAATAATAACAAGTGGTAAACTTTCATTTCTCGAAGGGACAACAAGACAGTCAGCCTTTTTCATTTGGTCAGCTACAAGCTTTCCGTCAAGTCTGCCCAAAAAGTCGATCCGTTCATTGTGCTTACTGTGTGTTTTTGTTTTGTGTAAAGATTTTTCTAACGTACCGTCGCCTCCAATTTCTATTTTCCAATTGCCTAAGGGTAGTTTTTCACAAGCTTCAAGTAAAATATCAGGGCCCTTGACGGACTCAAGGCGGCCAACATACAGAAACGTAAACACGTTTTTATCTCGCTCTACATTAACAACACCCTCTGAAAGGTTAGTCACTGCAGGCAAGAATTGACATGGCCGGTGTGATACTAATTCAACCTTCTTTATGAGTGCATGGCTGTTTGCAATCCGAAGGTTTGCCGCTTTAAGAGAACGAATAATGAGCTGTTTTAAGAACGGATAGTGAATAAACTTATTCATATCAGACCCTAAGGTCCACACGGCATATGGCACGCCAGTTTTTTTGTGAGCATAGTAGGCAAAGTCTCCTGAAGGGAATGCCCAGGCAGCAATTATGTAGTCCAGTTTATTGTTCGTTACAAACGCCTCTGAAGCTCTACGTCCGTTTTTAAGCAGAGAAACAAATTGAATGAGTGAAGATGGACTGGTAGGTTTAAAGTCACCAAGCTTGTTTTTTCCTCCTTTCCAAGGAAAATAGGTAACCGGCACTTTCGTATACTTCTCTTTTTTTCCTTCAAAAGAAGGGCACAATACAAACACTTTGTGGCTTTTTGCAAGTTCCTGAGCAAAATCATATAAAAAAATGCCAGCATCCTTTCTTTCTTGACTTGTGGCGGGGAAATTGTGAGTTAAGATTCCGATACGCATAGTTCAATTCCTTTCTTAAGTGTTACTTGAGGCTCCCAGTGTAACTCTTTTTTTGCTTTTGCAAAGTCTCCGATCCAAGTGACTGTCTCTTTCTCACCTGGGTTATATGTGACAGTTACTTGTTTGTGAAGAGTCTCAGCCACGCCATTTATTACGTCATTTAAGCTTGTATGTACACCAGAACAGATATTGTAGGTCATGTGAGGGTTTGTAAGTGCTGCATCAATTGCTGCGCGAAACGCAGCAACAACGTCTGAGATAAAGACAAAATCTCTTGCTTGGTTCCCATCTCCATTTACGGTTACTGGGAGTTCTTTTTTAATCTGCTCAATAAATGTCGCAATGACTGACTGTGCAAATGGGGGAACTTTTGGGCCAAAAACATTTGCTATTCGAAGAGACACAACTTCTATATTATTTTGCCTAAAGGTAAGTGCCTCCTCAGCCCACTTTTTTGAAAAGCCATATATGTTACGAGGATTCAAGTCAGAGTCTCCAGTCAGTAAGTCAGTCGACCCCTGATATACAGCAAAAGATGAGGCAAAAACAAAACGAATCGGTTGGGCCACTGCACAAGCTGCTTCAAAAAGGCGAATCGTGTTGACGGTATTTGCCTCTATTAACTCGTCTGAATTTCCTCTTGTTAGTCCCCCAACATGGACGACAACATCAATGTCAGTACACGCTTCAATTAATTTCGCCTTGTCCTGAAAAGGATACTTTTCTCGCTCTAAGACTCGCACATCGTATTTACCAGTAAATGAGGTATTCAGTGCGCTTCCGATAAAACCGTTTGATCCAGTCAGTAAAATACGTTTCATAAATGCTCACCAATTATACTGCTAATTTAGTACAATACTATTGAGATGAAAAAATATCAAAACGAATACGCTTCGATTCGACCACAAATGTATGACTCAAATTCTCGCGAGATAAAAGCAAAACATATTGTGCTTACCCTTGAACAGTATTATGGTAAAGGGAAACTAAAGGAATTAACAGTTTTGGACATTGGTGCTTCAACAGGAATCATTGATAACTATTTAGCCAAGTATTTTAAGAAAGTTGTTGGCACTGACATTGACGGTGGTGGAATTGCCTTTGCAAAAAGGAAGTTTAAAAAAACGAATTTAGTATTTAAAAAGGAAGATGCAATGGCATTAACGTTTAAAGATAATGCTTTTGACGTCGTTATCTGCACTCATGTCTATGAACATGTCCCAAATGTCCAAAAGTTGTTTAGTGAACTCTACCGTGTGTTAAGACCAAGTGGGGTATGTTATCTTGCAGCAATTAATGCCTTGTGGCCGATGGAGCCACATTATGATCTTCCGTTTTTGTCATACTTACCAAAATCACTGGCAAACGTGTATGTCCGTATTAAAGGTAAAAAGGAATATTATGAAACGCCAGTCACTTATTGGGGTTTAATGAAGCTTACCAGTAAGTTTAAGCAAATTGATTACACTAAAAAAATACTTCAAAATCCAAGGGTGTTTGGATATGATAATAAAGTTTTATCCATTTTTCCTCCAGTTGTATTTAAACTTGTTTCGTCAGTTGCAAAGTACATTGCACCAACAACATTTTGGATATTAGTAAAATGAAAAAAGGCACACTTTGTATTTCACTCGATACTGAACTAATTTGGGGGCGTGTACATTTAGAGAAATTTGACACATTTAGAGGGCGAGCTAAAAAAGACTGGGAAACAATACCTAAGCTGCTATCGCTTTTTGCAAAATACCAAATTCCTGTAACCTGGGCACTAACTGGTCATATGTTTCTTGATACATGTGACGGTCTTCATCGTGAAATAGAAAGACCTAAATATGATTGGGCGACTTCTGACTGGTTTAAAAGTGATCCTGGGACAGATTCCTCAAAAAACCCGGAATGGTATGGATTTGGGTTGTTTAAATTAATTAAACAGTCTGGAATTCATGAAGTTGCCTGTCATACTTTTTCTCATTTTTTTTGGGGGGAAAAGGGCTGCACGAAGGCAAGCGCAGAAAGTGACTTACAAGCATGGGTATCGCTCGCGAAAAAGAACAATGCTCAAGCAACTTCATTTGTTTTCCCTAAAAACTCTGTCGGACATCTTGATCTTCTTACAAAATATGGCTTTACAACCTACCGTGGTGCAGATAGACAGTGGTTTGAGTCTGCACCGAGTCAGATACGACACCTAGTACAAATACTCGATTTTTTACTCCCTACTTCCCCATCTACCGTACTACCGGAAACAAACAAGAAACTAATTAATATCCCTGGCTCTTTTTATTTTCTCTCAGCCCGTGGAGTGAGAAAATATATTCCAAAAGGAATTCGTGCCTGGAAAGCAAAACGTGGAATTGATAAGGCAGTCAAAAACGGTGAGATCTTTCACCTATGGAGTCACCCTATTGATTTTTCTGATCAACCTCAAAAATTACTGAAGGACTTTGAAGATATACTTATCTATGCGTCAAAGAAAGTAGATGAAGGAAAATTAGAAATTAAAACTATGAAGCAAATCTCACTTACGTACAAGAACTAATGTCTCCTCTATTAAAGTATGAGTAGTGTGTAGCTGATCGTGTACCTCTCCATTGGTTTTGGCTGTCATCTGATCAACAAGAATAATTAAATTATCCAATCTATTTTTTACTTGAGCCTTCATGTCATCCTTCCCTGTAACTCCTTCAAAGTCTGTCTTCGCTTGGGTTAAATAGCCATTGGCTGTAACAATAGTTTGTTTTGCCAAATCATTTTTCTCACGACCTAACAGGTTTTCAGCTTCAAGTATTCGCTTAGTTGAACGAAACACCAAATACTCACCTTTTTCCGGTTTTCCAAAAATCAGTATTCCTCGCAGGTCTTCCTTTAAAGTTTTTAAAAAGTAGAAACTCTCACCTAGTGTTTTTCCAGCTGTAAGCGGCCAAAAAACTTCAAACGTATTAATCGAAGCAGACTCTGTCGCGCCAACTGTTGGTAGTTCATCTGCATGAGCAAAAACAACGTGTGGAACAAACAAAAGCGCAATTAGTGATAAGAAAAGGTATTTCATATTCTATACGTACTATATAACCCAACTACTAGCTCAACAAGTGGTGAATCAGAAAGAGTTATTCCAATACTGGAGCCACAAAAGGAAATGTTTGTGGATTCCGAAATGTTTCTAGTTCATTAACTAGCTTTCTGTTTTCTAGAAACAAATATATTGAAACAGCCACAAGTGCGAGGACAACAAAAACAGTCATCAAAACAGCAATAGCTATAAATGGTTTCCTTGGTGGAGGAGCCACGTTTGGAACAATGGAGATTAGGGGTTCAAAAGTAGTGCCGTTACTCATGAAATTAAGTGTAGCATAAGCCCCATTACAGAGACTCAATAAGAGTAAGACTTTGCTTCTTTGAAGCTGGCCATGTGAACTTTTTTGACCAAGACAACGCACCTTTCTTAAGTTTCATATACTGAGTCTTGTTTGTCGTAATTGATATCACCGCGTGAGCAATACTTTCAGGTGTTGATTGTGGAGTTAAGACACCACTTTCATTGTTCTTGACTGAATCAACTAGACCTGCCGAAGGATAAGCCACCACTGGAGTTCCAACACTATTTGCTTCAATGTTTACAAGCCCCCACCCCTCATGCGCAGAAGGGTTTATCATCACATCAGAACGAGCAAGTAAATCAAACTTATCTTCCTCGCTCACAAAACCCCAAAAAGTAACCTTATCTGCAATTTTTAGTCTTTTGGTCATCTCGATAACTTCCCTTAAATAAATCTCTCCAGCTTTTCCAATTACCCAAAATTGATAAGTGCCTTTCTTATTTAAAATTGAAAAGCACCTTAAAGCATCTTCTATTCCTTTGTCTTTTGCGATTGCGCCGAGAAAAGTAACCGTTGTCACTTTTTCTTTCTTTGGAAGTACCTTAGGAGTAGACAACTTAACGCCATGAGGAACAATTGTTATGTGTTTACCTGGTATACCAATTGAAATAAGGTCATCCTTTGCAGACTGGGAGCCAGTTAAAAAAGGAACCTTTTTATAAAATAAATAGTAAAGTGGCTCTGTTACATACCCCACTCCTCCAAAAATTAAATTAAAGGGAAATGGTAAGTGATTTTTCATCCAGACATTTCGAGCCACTTCCTGAACAACTGCTAGTTTCTTTGTTCGACAATAAAGTGGGGTGAAAAATGGAATTCCATGAAATTGATCTACAACAAGATCAAACGGGTCATGTTTTTCAAAAAGATACCAAAGACAGGCTTCAAAATGAACACCAAGTATCTGCCTTCCACGACGGACAATGTGAACACCATCTACATTTTCCTCACTAATGCCCCCAAACGCAGCGGCAAACAAGGTAACAGTGTGGCCTGCCTCAACCCAGCCTTTCATATGCTCGTGCATAACCTGCTCCGCTCCTCCAGACATCGGGTGTTTTGGGTCTCGCCAACTTAAAACTAAAATATTCATATTTATGAAGTCAACCAATTTTTTCGGTTTGAGTCGTCATAATAGTGGAGAATTCGAAGGCGATAAAAAACAGCTAGGCTATCCCACAACATCTTAAAAATCGTGCTCCACTTAATTGCACTCGTTCTGGCATCAAACGTAACTTCAATCGGTGCCTCGTATATACGATCAAAGCCTAAGTACTTGGCTACCGCTAACATTTCGATATCCATTGCATACCGCTTAACTAAAAGTCGAGGTAGTATTTTCTCGATAACACTCCTTTTAAAAAGTTTAATGCCGCTTTGGGTGTCGGTAATTGGCAGTCCAAAGGCAAGTTTCACAAACCAATGATATCCAGTACTTAACACTTTCCTTAAAAAAGGATAATTTACCTTAGAGACTGGGTGTCTTTTTGAGCCAACAATTGCATCTGCGTTATACCACTCCATGTGTGCCAAAAGCATCATGACTCCTTTTGGACTGATGTCCATCCCAGCGTCAAGGAAAGAAATAAAGTCTCCCTTGGCGGCTTTCATTCCCTGTCGCACAGCGTAGCCCTTTCCATGATTTTCAGGGTATGAAATCACCTTAATATGAGATGAACGAACCTTTTTGGCTTCACGCGCTGTATTGTCTAACTCTCCATCCACAACACAAATAATTTCAAAGCCATATATTTCAGGCAGTCCTTTTTGAAGGGTGTCAATAATATTTGTTAAATCGTCTTTAATAAACTTTTCCTGCTTATAGGCAGGAACAACAATCGAGATAAGCATCTGCTTTTGTCTTTTAAGCGGTGATTTTTTTACCATAAATAGTTAGCTGATTATACGACAAGATACTAAGAAGCAATACAAACAGTACAAAAACGATAGCTAGCGATATTTGAATTACTTGAACAAGTGAGTTGTGCAAAGCACTTAATAAAATAATTTGAATAATTGCGGCGACAAGGGGAAGATATACAACTTTTAACCTTCCAACCGACAAAAAGTAGTTAACCAACAGCTGACAAAAACTGTAAAACGCTATAAAAAGTCCCATCCAGGGAAGAGCTGACTCAGCTCCAATGTATTTTGTGCCATAGAGCATAGTTACAGTCAGGTGTGGCAAATAATAGTAAATAGCCACGAATATACCAGAGGCGAGCCCTGTTAAAAGAAGTGACATAACTAAAACACTCCGTGCGGACTCACCGTTTGTGTGTCTTTTTGCGACAATTGGAAACATAACAGAGGCCACTGGAGAGCTTGCAAAAAAGATTATTTTTCCAAGTGTTGAAAGGGCAGCATACACGCCTGCGTCATATGAGCTAAAAAAGTGTTTTACAATAATTAGGTCGATTGTAAAAAGTGAGGTGAATGCAAAAGCTTGAATTAACACTGGTCCAGAAAAACGAAAAAAAGTGGCTAATTTAAAGTGTGATGTGGATTTTGCACTTGGGCTCACTTTCTTTTTCAAATAGTAAATTGAAGCAATGTAGGCAAGCCAGACGCCAAGAACTACTGCAAAAATCGCTCCTGATACATTTAAACCTAGATAAATAAACCCCAAACCTAATAATAATTTCCCAACGCTTGAAATTGCATTAGTTGAAACAACGCCCAAAAACGACAACACCCCCTGCAAAATCGCTTGATGGGCTGTGGTAATTATTGAGTAATAAAAAACTGGAGCGACAAGCAGAACCGGGATTATTGATGTGAGATTAAGAAAATGACTAATAAAAGGTGAAGAAACAACAATCAGGATCGCCCCAATCAAGGCAACTTTTCTCACAAACCCGACAACCTCATAGGATATGTGGTCTCGTTCATTGCTTGTTTTTGCAGAAGAAATAAATTTTACAATCGTAACACTTGCTGATTGCGGAATAATTGAAATGATATAAAGCAGTGAAAAGATGCTTGCAAGAACACCATAGTCGACAGGACCTAATATCCTCCCCATTAAAAGGTGATAAATATAATTGACGACATTAATTGCCATACTTCCGCCAATCATCAGGAAACTTCCCGACATTAGCGGATTTTTAAGTACTAGCGAGATTTTTTTGTACATTAATTTTTAAGAAAACCAATATCCCCTAAAAAAAAGCATTAAAGCAACAAATTGTACTGCAATAAACACACCAACAACAGTATAGAGATATTTCTTTTGTTTTTTCTCAAGAAAAAGAGCGAGCCACATAAATGCGGGGAACAAAACAATAACATAACGAGGAAGCGAGGAAAAACTGCCAGCAAGTGTTGGAACTAAAAATCCCACAAAAGTGTATATCCAATAACTTTTTCTCATGGTTTTAAAGGAAAAAATGAGAATTAGCAAAAAAAGTGTGGCCACTAGAAACTCAACTACCGAAGTAAACATCGCCGGCCAATAGCTTCCAGCAACTGGCAATATCTTAAAAATGTAGCGATAAAAAACCTGAGGTAAGAAAATTAGTGTTGATGACCTTTGGTCGCCAAACACGCCAACTTTATGAAGAAAAACCAACGCGTCTCCGGTGCTCTTTTGTAAAAAAAACATATACAGCAATAACCCTGAGGATGAAAATAAAATGGCGACAAGTGACTTTATATTTTTCTGAATAAATGCATACGAAATTTTTATTGGCCAATTTTGCAAAATAAACTCAACTAAAAGTGCTGCTCCAAGGCTAAACCCAATAACTTTGGTACCTGACGCAATGGAAGCGAGTAGCGCGGCAACCAAAAAGTTCTTTTTCCTTGCAAAATAAAAACTCCATACAGCAAGTGCTAGAAACAATGACTCGGTGTAGACCGCAAAAAAATAAAATGAGGCAGGGAAGGTGACTAATAGAAGAAGAGTGAGTTCAGAAATTTTTTGACTGTAGTCAATTTTTATTAACTTAATAAGTCCAATGAAAAAAAGAATTGAGGAAACTATAGAAATAAGTGCTCCTGAGAGAGTTACTTGAAAAAGTGAGCCTCCAACTATTTGGGACACAAAACGTATTGCAAATGGGTACACCGGGAAAAAGAAATGTTGTAATGGAGCGTATCCTGCTCGAGCGATTGAGATATAGTGCTCACCATCGAAATTTGAAAATCCCCAGAACAGTGGGTGCTTAACATAGTTTGTGAGTCCTCCTCCAAGATAGTTAAATTGATTAGGAAGTATTTGAGTGGCAATAAAAGCAGCGACAATAACTGAAACAAACCAAATTGCATAGAAGGAAACAGACCAACGTTCAATTGTTAAGGAGTTTTTTATAGACCTCATATGTTTTTTTCGCAGCTAGCCCCCAACTAAAATTCTTGACTCTTTTTGCACCAGTCGAGGTTAACTTTTTTTGTTTTGGGTCTTTTAAGACCTGTTTAATTGAGTCTACCAAAGTATCAGGGTTGTGGGGATCAAAAAACAATGCACATCCCTCGTAAAGCTCAACTAATGCCTGTGTCTTTGCACAAATGACTGGGGTATTAAGCAGTAGTGCATCAAGGACGGGAAGTCCAAACCCTTCGTAAAAAGATGGCTGACAGTAGCACACTGCACCTTTAAAAAAGCCTGCTAAATCTTCCTCAACATAACCTAAGCGATGGATATATGGACTTAATCCGTATTTTTGAAGTAAATCAACTAACGGTTGATTCTCGATGTGTGTTTTATCAAATTCTGTGTTTACAGCAGCCTTTCCGATGATAACTAAATGTGTTTTTGTCTTTGTGGCTGCAAAACACAAAGACTGAAGGTTTTTGTTCCAGTTCACATCTCCCACATACAAGATATATTTATCAGGTAAATCGTACTTTTTTCGAAGTTCTTTAATCTCTTGTGGAGTAACTCTCCGATCAGTAACAGTAGGTCCTTCGTAAATTGCAGTAACTTTATTTGCTGCAACAGGAAGCAAACGTACGATATCTTTTTTTGAAGTCTCTGACACGGTGATCACATGACTTGTGTTACGCAAAGCTCTTTTTTGAAAATTAAAATTCAAACGTCCTCTGATGCCTGCGGGGTAGTGCTTTGGATAAAGAAGTGGAATAGTGTCATGAATAGTAACCACAGTTTTAACGTGTGGAGAAGGTTTTAGGGTATTACGAAAGAAATCAAAATAAGGATAATGAACAATGTCATACTCGGATAAATCTGCCGATTCCGCATCGATAGCCACAACTGTAAATTTTTCAGATTTTGAGAGAAACTCAAGGGCTTTAAGTAAATTTTTAGTGTAAACCCCTACGCCTCGAGTAGAATTTAGGTTATCCAATGGACCACGATCAATTGCGATTTTCATTCCCTAGTATACTAGTTTTTTTCTGATACAAAAACTAAACACGAAACTTCCTTGTCTGATATAAGTTTTTATACTAAGAAGTCACCTAAAGTAGTATTTGTAATACGCAAGAGGGTATTGCCAAGCTGATAAAAGTGACCACAAAAACCCTCGAATTCCATCCTTATATCCACGTCGACGAAGGTACCTTAAGCCAAATTGAAAAGGTAAATCTATAAAAGTTTTCTGAAGCAGGGAAACAAGACTTTTAGGTGCTAGTTCCTGGTGAAGGTCTGCTGCGCGCAAATCAGTATAGCGGTTCATTCTTTGTAAGTACTTTCTTAAGGTTGGAGAGTCATTGTGAACAAGGTCAGAAAAAAGCCATGCGACTTCCCCTTCGATAACCATCTGCTCATGAACACTTTTGGCGGGCAGATGTGCCTTACCATGTTTAATTAATCGAATCACCCCGTCTGGATAAACCCCTGCGTGAATAAGTGGTTCATCAATAAATAAATTTCTTCGAGGAAGAAAAAATGCAACAACCTCTCCTGTTTTTTTTCCAAGGTTTCCATCGCGCCGTTCTACCACTTTTTGGTGTCGTAAAAAGAGACTAAATAACTGTTTGTTTGCAGGTCTCCTTTCAAGAATCTCCTTGTCAGTCATACTTAAAACCACTTGAATTTCTTCTGAAAGTTCTTGGGAAAGAAATTCATCTGCATCCAATTGTAGTATCCAGTCTGAGGTAGCTTTATTAATTGCCTTTTGTTTGGTGATATGAAAAATAGCCTCGTGGTCGACTTCGTACACCTTGGCTCCAAAAGAGCGAGCAATTTCGCGTGTTTTGTCACTTGAGTGTTCATCAAAAATAATTATTTCATCAGCAAGTGCTTTGACAGAAGCTAGGCACTTAGCAATATTTGCCTCTTCGTTTCTGGTTGCAAGAACTACAGAGAGTGTTTTCATGTTAGTTAGCTACGACTCTAAAATAGAGAAACTTGTTTGTCCCGTAAATATCTTTAATAATATTAGCCTCTTCAGGTATTTCCTCCTTAGTCCCGGCAATCAATGCATTTGTGACTTTAGGACGATCTTCATCAAATTTTATTGAACGGAATTCGTATTTACCGAAAGCTCGTACAGTTGAAAAACCAAAACCATCTTTGTCCGTTAATTTCCCTTCCTTTTGGAAAAGTTCTGGCGGATATTTTAAGTAAAACAGGAACAGTATATATGGCTGGTCATAACGGTCGGTGACAAGCACATGTTCATAACGGTCACTGTTGCCTTTTACATAGCTTACCAGCTCTTTAACACCATATTGTGACGAATAAGAATATTCCTGAGACATGTGTCCATAGTACATGAGCAAATAACGACTAACACTTACCGCCATTACGACCACAAGTACAACTCTTGTGAGCAAAATAAGCTGTTTACGGACAAATGGGTAACTCCAGAGATAGTACAGTCCATACCCAGAAAGAAAGGTAAGTGGAATTATCATATTTTGAGCACGAAGTGCGTGAGGCGCCTGAAAGGTAAGGGCTGCCGCAATTGGGGAAACTAAAAGCCAGAGTAAAATCGGCTTACGTGAAAAAAGTTTATTAGTACTGGAAAGAACAACTAAACTCACACACAAGAAAAGTATTTCTATGGTATACAGCTGACCAGTTTCAGGTACTCTGTTACGTTGAATTTCATCTCCTGAGAGAAAAAGGAATTCTCCATGAAAATGTGCAGTCCAGTTGTCTAAAAATGCCAAGCCATAATTTACGGCTTTGTTGTGCAGTATTTTTGGTACAATTCCTTGAAAGTTTGTGTGTTCACCTCTTTGTTCTTCTATTCTTGATCGAGGACCAGGATCAGCAAAAAGGCCAACACCGGCTGCACGAGAGAGTGCCTCTGGTTTTGCCATATCAACAATAAGTGGAATGCAAAGTAATATGCCTAGGAAAATTGCAGTAAATAAATATTTCGAATTTTTAACCATCTTTTTGAAATTGAAGATAAAGAAACCAAAAACAAGGAGAGGGGCTACAATTCTTGTTGCGTGATAGGTATAAAGCGAGAGGACAAAAACAATTACAGCCAAATACAGATATTTTTTGTCTCTTAAAGACTTAAATAAAAACAGCATTCCCCAGGTTACAAATGCAGTTGCAATGTTTACCTCCCACGCACCACGAGAAAAGTGAATATGCCAAGGTGACACTGCAAGAAGAAACGCAACAGACAAGGCAAGTCCTTTTCTCTTATTAGCAGTCATTTCACTTACTAGTAAATACAAGGCTAAAACAGTCATCACCCCAAACGCGGCGGGAAGCGCCCTTACACTCCACTCGTTTAATCCAAAGACACTAACTAGTGGCATGACTAAATACACCGTAAGTCCCGGCTTCCAGTCATTAAATGATTGGAAATGTATCGGCCACGGGTTACCGTGCTCATCTTTGCCCGTTTTAAGTAGTGAGTAAGCGTTATATCCCAAAGCCGCTTCATCAGCGTTAAAGGCAGGGAAATTGCCAAGGTTATAAAACCGCAATACGGTTGAAATGAGAAGAATAGCAAGTAATATTTTGTGCTTAACTAGAAATGGTTTAATCATTTTTTAATTGCAATAACGCGAAATGCGATATTTTTTCCATCAACATACGGTATTTCTTTGATGATATGAAATTCAGCTCCTTCTTTCGAGTCACTCACCGGTATGTGAAGTGTATCCCCAACAATAATACTCCCCTTCTCTCCACGAACTCGTGACCAATCAACATCGATAAACGATATTTTTCCTACCTTAGCAACTTGACCAACATCCCCAGAGACACTTTCAGCTAGTCTTGCTTCTTGTTGATATGTCGCAGGGTCTACTTTCTCAAAAAACAGAAAATAGATGTACGGCTGGGAATAACTTTGCTGAATATAGATATGGTCATACTGTGACTCAAGCGGCATAACCGTTTGTACTATTTGCTTGTATCCATATTCCCACAGCTTTGAGGCATGTGCGGGAATGTGAATAAAGAAAGCGTCTATAAAATAGATAACGCCTGCGATGTAGCAGAGAATAAGTGTTCCAGCTAAAAAAACTTTTTTCCTGTTAATTACACTATTTAGCAAATATTCCAATCCTAAAGTAATTGTCCATATAGCTGGTATGACCATATTGTAGGAACGCACCGCATGCACTTGATCACGAGACAAGACTGCAGGCAGACACGCCGTAAGTAACCAGATGGCAACAAGAACTACGTGCTTTTTTCTCCAGTTCTTGGCAATTGCAAAAATACCAACAGGAAAGACAACGATATCAAAAAGGTTTAATACCCCGTGGTTAGGTGCCGTATGTCGTGGATTTGCCCAGTCACCTTCAAAAAACAAGAATCTTCCTGAAAAGTGGTTGAACCACCTTCCTAAAATTCCACGAGCGAAGTTTTGTGTCTCAGAATAATAGAGATAGTAGGAAACAGAGTTTCGTGCGACACCTGACTCAGAAATAAAGTGAGTAATATAACTTTCTGCTCTCGGGTACGAAAAGACACTAAAAACAGTCAGCCGTCCTGATTTACCGGTAAACAAACTGGTGATAATCGGTAGTGAGACGAGTATCCCGATAACTGCGGCTATTACAAAACTCTTGACTGGTATTTTTCGAGTCTGGGGTAAATGAGTAAGTAACAAAATGACAACAACAATGCCAGTTGATAATTTTGCTCCTTGATAGGTAGCAAGCGTTAATGCAAAAAAGAATGCAGCAAAATAGAGATTTTTAATGTTAGTTGGGAATTTTAGAAAAAAATAAATACCTACCATCGTTAAGGTTAACGAAAGATTAATTTCCCAAGCTCCACGAGAAAACATAATGTGCCAAGGTGACACTGCAAGTAACAAACTTGAAATAAGTGGAATAGAAAAATGTTTGCTTTCGGAAAATAGTTTTTTTGAAATAAAGTACATCAAAAAGACTGCTATCACTCCACTCAAGGCACTTGCCGCTCGCACTGCAAACTCATTTAACCCAAAGATGGCGACAAAAGGAATTGTGGCGTATACATAAAGCCCTGGTTTGTAATCACCAAACGACTTAAAAATTAAGGGGAGCACCTGACCATATTCATCACGCCCTGTTTTTAAAATTGAGTAGGCATTGTATCCCAGGGAAGCCTCATCAGGTGTCAGGTGTGGTGGAACACTGCTTAACAGATTAAACCTTAAAAAGGCTGAGAGAAGAATAATTATGGTGAGTGCAACAACACTTCTGTTAATTTTCATACAATTCAAATGCCGGCTGCTTATCTAGGAAGTATATCGTTTTTACAAGCTTCCAGTTAGTAGGTGCATTTGACGGTGATGTGATTAGTAAACAGTGATCTGATGTACAGTCGTATGTTTTTTTGCTCTCTGTAACAAACAAGTTGCCGCTTTTGGGTATTTGCCAATCATTCACAAAGAGATATTTATCAAATCCATCAACCCACCACCAGTTTGATTGAGTATATCTGTTTAAAGCTGCGTCGCTTTTATACACCCCCGGGTCTGTCTTGCCGTAAAACAAGAAAAACTCGTGTGGTTCGCCGTATTTTTTAGTAACAATAATTTTGTCATAAGCTTGATAGTGATCCGTGGCAAACAAGACAGCATCTTTATATCCATACTGCCATGCCCAGGAGAAGTTAGTTATATAACTGGTTGAGTAAACTGTCAGATACCTAAAGAGCAATAACAAAGAAACAAAAAGTGCCACAATAAGGGCTATTGCCGCACGTTTTTTATTAAAATGTTTTTCAATTTTTGCATAGACAGCGTAAAAGCCAATAGCTGCAAAAAGCTCTGGGAGTGGCAACATTGCGGTTGCTCGGAGTACTGCCATTCGCTCTGTTGTAATACTTGCAGGGATAGGGGCAATTAATAACCAGCAAAGCAACAGTAGATATAGTTTGTCTCTCTCCACAATTCCTTTTTTTAAAACCAAAATCAAACCATAGTAGAAAAATGGGAGCCAAATCCAATACATTAAGCCATGCCCTGGAATACTAAATTGGTATTGGGTGCCACCTGACAAAAATAAAAACTGTGGGCTGAAGTAATCCACGTAGTTTCTTACCACGTGAGTTACTAAGTAAACCGGCCTGTTAAATAAAACTTTGGTTAATAACGGTGAGTGGGTTGATGCATTCCGTTGTGCTTCGATTGACGCAATGACGCCAGGGTTTAAAAGGAAAACTTCGTTGGCTCTGGCGCGAGAGGAGTCAGAAAGTAAGACTGCCCCCAGTGCAAGCAAAAAAAGGCTACTTATGACGATTGTTGACTTGGTAATAACCTTGCCTTTGTAGAGAATTACCAGGCATAAACCAATTAACGGAGTTACGATACGAGTGGTGTGATATGCAAATAAACTTAACCCCAAGAAAAACACAGAAATTGATATCACTGCTTTTGAACGGAAATGAACAAAACAGGCAAGAGCCGTTACTAATAGAAATACTGAAAGATTGCTTTGTAATACAAATCGTGAGGTAAACAGTGTCCAAGGGTCGATTGCAATTAGAAATGATGAAAGGAGTGCAATTCGTTTTTGTTTTGTAATACCAAGTGCTAAAAAATAAGTGGCAATCACTGTACCAACGCCTAAAAGTACATGAGGAAATCGAATTGCAAACTCAGTTAACCCAAAGATAGCGATAAAAGGAACCGTCAGGTATAAGTTAGCTGTGAGTGGATAATCTCCGTATGCTCTAAAGTTAGAAAGTGGTAAGACTCCCCACTCATCAGTTCCGGTCTTAAGGATTGAGTAAGCGTTATATCCATGCGAAATTTCATCCCAATTTAGTGAAGGAGGAAGCGTGGAAATGTTTGTTACCCGTAAAAGAAAGGCAAACACAGCAATTAACACCAATAGATAATTTTTTTGTATATATTTCATGAATTTTTCTTTTCTTGATACCGGTAAAACTTATAGATACAGAGTAAACTCATAAATGAAAAAAGTGAAACTGCGTTCCCCCACTCACGGATTGTGGTGTTGTCAAAGCGGAGTGAATAAATTCCCGGGGTTTTTGCATAAAAAGTAATGAGACCATCACTATTTGGATGTGTTTGAATGACTGCATCACTAAGTCGTGCTGTCCAACCGGGAAAATACGCTACGGGAACATGAACTTCGCTTTGACCTTCGTTTACAGTAAACAAAAATCGATCCGTACGCTTATTACTTATTTGCGATATGTTTGGTGCAGGGTCTGTTGGTATCTTTCCATATATCGGCCAATAGTCACCGATTGAAGCTCTTGTTTGTTCAACCCACATATCACCAGACTGCATCGTCTGGTCATTTCGATTAAACCACAAGTCTTCCCTAAAGAAGGCCATGTTTAATAAAACAGCTAGTGTACAAACTAAAATAGAAGTAATCACCATTTTTTTTGTGCTTATTGTTTTAATAATGTAGCCTGCGGAAAGACTTAAGCAAAAAAGTGACACTCCTAAAAAGCGCCAAGGAAACTGGATATATTTCATGACTGGAGACAATGCCTCCCACATAAATGCAGACTTGTTGTGAGTTAACAGAAGAAAAAAGAACGCTAAGAGCGACAAGATTAGCGAGGTACGTGCTTCGTTTGTTTTTGTTTTTTTCATAACAAAACTAACAAAGGCAACAACAAGCGTTATAGTTAGTACAATGGCTTGAACTTGACCAATTGATACACTTAAGCCATCTTCAGCACCCCATGTGGACCCACCATATCCCCAAAAACGTGAAATAAAAAGTTGTGGAACCGTAACAAAATGCGCACGAAAATCAAAATATCCAGTTGTTGTTGTTTGAAGATTAACAAGGTGCGACTCGTAAAGCGCAGGAAAAAGATAAAAAGCACTTAATGTTAAAGACAACAATACCGCAAAGGCGACAGCAAGAGTGACTTTCTTGTCTCGACTACTCAAGAGTCCTTGAACAAACCAAACTACAATGACACCACCAAACAATAAAACAGAAAGATTGTGGGTTAGTATCAGGCTGGACAGAGACACCACTAACAGAACTAACCAAACAATTTTTTTAGTTTCTCGAAACTTTTCAAAGAAAAACAAAATCAGAGGAAGCAAAACAAATGCAAAAGATTCAGGAAGTGCACCTCTCACCCAGACATCTACCGCCCGATACGGGGCATAAAGATATAAAACACTGGAAACAAGTGCTGACCAATTATTCTTCCAAACGTTTCTGGCTAAGAAAAACATCGAAAGTGCTGAGGCAAACAAAGAGAAGGCAAAAACAACCTTTACAGCGGTGACACTGTTACCTACAACTTCTGACACTACGGCACCGAGGAAAAAAGGAACATGGGAATAAAAATTAAAAACTGGCTCGCCATACCCAAGACCAGCGTCAGGCGCCCAGCGACAAGGAAAACTGCCATTTTGTATACATTTTGTATATTCAACAACCCTAAAGTACGGGAAGTCCTGCATTGAGTAAATTCCCGGCCTAAGCATCCGCGCAAAGGTCGGAACTGAAATAACAAGAACAAGGAGTATCCACTTAAAGGAATTTTTGTGGGCCTGTAGATATTTCATGGTCTTTCGGCAACAACCCAGAGGACACTCGCATTGGGTGACATAATTGTTTTAACAATGCGGGCATTCTCTGGCATTTCTCCAGGTTTCCCGACAATAAAGGTGTTGTCGTACGTAAAGTCACGAATTTTATCAATGGAGTTAACGGTATATCGACCGACAAAATAGCTCTCCTGTTGATCAACCCAAGCAAGCCGTTTTTCTTCAATATTCCAATTTTTGCTTGCCTGTTGAAAAAGTTTTGGCTCAATCGGGTCAAAGAAAGCCGCGTATATGTGTGCTTCTGACAACGACCTACTCAAGACAACATGTTTAGTTGGGTATTCTTGTAAAAAGAGGTATAACTCTCTCATTCCGTACATCATTCCATAATTTGCGACTGTCTTTTGCTCAAAATAATATCGAGAGAAAATACCTATTCCAAAAATGGAAACTAGAAACACAAAAGAGACAAAGAAGCGCTTAAGTTCCGGCAGTCTAGTTGAAAGTAAAAACAGACCATATGTCGCAACTATTTGATATGCAGGCATCAGAATTGCGGCTCTGTTTGCCGCGTGCCCTGGACCAATTGAAATTGCAGCAGGGATAGCGCCAAAAAAAACCCAAAAGAAAAGTACCTGCAATGGCTTTTCATTTTTCCTCAAAAAGAATAAACCAACCAGACCGAGACACTCAAAAATGGTCAATACACCAATACCCGGTACCATTCCGTACGTTACTTCATGAGGCCCATCAAAAAGAAGAAACTGAGGGGAAAAGTAGGTAAAATATTGAGCAACAGCTTTTGTCAATTTAAAAGAAGGCTCGTTATATATTACTCGTGCAACAAAACTTGGCATGCCACTTATCACAACATGAGCCCGAGTTTCACCTGATCCAAGGTTTTGAGATGCTAAAGTTGAGGTAGCTGCCCGTCCACCGGAACCTCCTAAAACGCTCACAACTGCAGTCACCAGAAGTAACAAAAAGACCGCGCTTGCCAGGGTGAATTTTTTTGTTCTTGGAAAGTCTAATCTATAAATCCACAAGAGGGCCATGACAATAAGTGGTGTCACCATGCGTGCGGAGTGATAGGTAAAAAGGTTGATTCCAAAAAACAACATAGCAACAGTCAAAAGACTTTGTCGTCTTCTAGCTGCTAAAAAGAACACCATGCCAACTGTTAAGAAAAAAGTGGTGAGGTTTGCCTCAAATGCACCACGAGAGAGAGCGATGTGCCAAGGAGACACTGCCAAAAAGAGGGCGGCAATTAGTGCCATTCTTTTTGCTCTTTTACCAAACAGTTCGAGAACAAGAAAATAAGTAGCTATTACAGCAGCTGTCCCGAGAAGTGCATTAGGTAGTCGTACCGAAAACTCGTTTAAACCAAACACACTTACACTAGGGATGGCTAGATATGTATAAACTGGCAGTTTGTAGTCTCCAAATGATTTAAACGTCAGCGGAGTTAAACTACCCCACTGATCTCGTCCTGTTTTGATAATCGAGTAGGCGTCATACCCAAAAGAAGCTTCATCTGGAGTAAAACCTGCCGGCGAACCTCCAAGGTTTACAACACGCAGGAGAAAGGCTAAGACAAAAATCAACATGAAAAACCATTTGTACATGAGGATAGTATAGCGTTTTTTTGACTAAAAAAGTGAGTTAGAACAAAACGACATGTACTAGCTTTTGCTTTCCTTAAATGTTATAAAACCGATGAAAAATACAAGTGATACTACAAGAGACACGATTGACAAACTGATTGCAAACATGGGTTTTGTATAAAGCATTTTAAGACTCTCAACTCCTGGCGCCCAAAAAAGATGATAGAGGTTAGCAAGGTTTACGAAACTTAAAACAGCCAACGTAATTTGTGCACGCTTGTACTTAACTGCAAGCAAGGTTAAAAACGGGAACAATGGGTAGAGATATCTCTCATGGATGCGTGTCATAAAAAGAAACGATACGAGTGCAATTATGCTTGCTGCAAAAAAGACACGAACTGATGACATATTTCGTTTTGTTTTAAGTAGCACTAATAGATAGATTAAAACCGTAGTGATAACTCCCCACATTCGTGCTGTTATGCCAAAAAATGTTGTGGAGTCTAGTGTCTTTCCTGAGTCAACAATCCACCAGAAGTTAAAAGCGTTTGCAGTTAAACTACCAATTTCTCCAGGGAAAAAGCGTTGGGTGTACAGATTAAACAGCCAAACGGGTAAATCAAGAGAAGGACGAAACGGAAACGCAACAAGAATAGTTACCAAGGCGCAGGTAAGGACTGCTTTACCAAATGTGTGAGCCGAAAATCCTTGGTACACTGCAACAAGAACCCACAACGGAACAAAAAGCGCGAGGGAACCCTTAAAAAGCAGACTCAAAACCAAAAACACTGAAGCTTTTACTAGTCTTTTGTGAAATAGAAAGTAAAATGAGATAAGACCTAGTAAATTTACAATAGAGTCGGTTCCTCCCCAGATTCCTGAGTTGTACCAAACAACTGGATTAATAAGCCAAAGTGCAGCCGCAAGCAGTCCTTGTTTTTTATCTGAAAAAAAACGATATAAAACAGCCGCAATTGCTGTATCGGCTAAAATACTTGGAATTTTAGCAAAAAGGAGTTCTCCATTTGTGCTCCACCACCACACTAGAGACGAAGGGAAAGCACCAAGGTTTTCATTCAAATAATGAATACTTGAACCAACGAAGCTTGTCAGGGCTGAAACAATTGCAAAAAGATACAAATAGAGTGGCGGCTGATTGGGAGATGAAAATGGCCAAGACAGGCCTTCATAAAAGCCGTTAGCCCCCCGCCTAATCAGTTCCTCTCCCCACGAAAGATTATTATTGATGTCACCGTGCCTGGCCACACTGAAAAGCAGAACTCTAAAAGCAATTCCACAAAGTAACAGCAAAACCAACTTACGGTTTAAAACTAGCGCATTTTTCACTCGCATAATTACTTATTCTACATTTTTTTGCGGGGTTTGTTTTAAAGCCCTTAAAAAGGGTATCTCCTCTAGGGTCATTAATTGTAAACACTTGAGTCAGCGCGTGCTCTTCTGCTTGTTTGTCTGAAATAGTCAAGTCGTCCCCCACAAGAATAAGGTCACGGTATATATCACTTTCCCAAACTATGCCACGAGTATCAATATTTCCAAAGGTAAAGTGACCACTAAACGGCAGGTTATTATAGTAATTTGTGACCAGCCTCGGGTCAATGCTTTTTTGAAATTCAGCTGGGTCAAATTTCATATAAAAGGCGAGTTGGCTGTATACAGGCTTAATTCTCGTTTGATCAATTACAAATTGGTCATTGGGGTGATTCTGGATAAAAACAGTTAACGCTTCATGTCCATATCCCCAATATTGTGCTCTGGTATAGGGCATAAGTACAAAATAGCTTCTCCAAAGAAAAAGAAGTGATATGGCAAAAACAATCACAACCAAAAGTAATCCACGAGCCCTAGTAGTTTTAACTAAAAGCCAATCTATACCTAAACCAATAATAAGAAACAGTGGCAAAAGCTGTGGAAGTGCCCGATGGGTTGAAAAAGGGTCAAGAGTTAACGCAGCAGGAATTGGGGACACGATAAGCAAAGTTAGAATGACTTTTCCTAAGGTGGTTTTGTAATTTTTATATAAAGCAAAACAGCCAATGAAAAATGGGATAATCATCCAAACATAAAAGACAGAGAGGTACGGAATTGAACGTTGCAAATCTGGATCTGGAACAAAAAACAGAGATTGTGGTGAAAAATAAGTTACATATTGAGACAGAAACTCACGAAGAAATGCAAGAATGAAACTCACGTGGTAAGGCAGAAAATGGGCGATTTTCTCGGCAGAGGCTGCAACTATGCCACTTCCAACTAAATTTTGTTTTGGGAAAAATGCCGGAGTTGTGACAAGCCAAAGATTAGGGATTTGTGTAACAAGACCAACCAAAGCACAAATAAGCAAGTTTGTTTTGTTTTTTATGATTAATAGACTGCGCTGAAAGAAAATGAGTATTCCGATAATAAAAAATGGGACAATAAACCGCTCAGCGTAAGCGGCATACGTTGATAATGACAAAAACATCATACCCACTGCTAGATATTTGCCCTGGGTCAAACCTCGATAAGTAAAATAAACACCAAGGGAGAGTAGTAGATATCCAAGGCTTACTTCGTACCCAACTCGACTATGTAAAACAATCCAGGGTGTTATTACAAAAAAGATCCCAGAGACAAATGACGTGAGCGAATTTTTAAGAAGTTTGTCTTTCAAAAGTAGATAGATTGGAATAACACTTAAAAGTCCGGCAAGTGATGAAGGTAAACGAACAGCTAGCGGGGTGAGTCCTAATACCGACTCAAAAATAGCAGTAAGGTAAATAAAGAGTGGAGGGTTATACGACCCGTAAAAACGGAAAACCAGCGGAAACACTTTTCCATATTCATCGCGGCCAGTCTTGATGATTGAGTAAGCGCTATAAGCAGGTAGCGTTTCATCAATATACATGCCAGAAGGAATTGTAGAAAGTTTAATAAAAAAGACTAATGCTCCAACAGCAAAAATTAAAGCAAGTTCAATCAACGTGATTTTAAGAGATGGTATACGCATAAGTTTGAATAGTGACAAGTACAAAAACAACAAGGAAAGCAATCAAGGCTTTGTTTCGTTTTGGGAAAAACTCACGAAGTCCGTAAAAAGTTAACGAGGCAATAAAGGGAAAAAACAAAAATGGTCCTGCCTCTCCTCTATTTCCAAACAAAGTAAACAAAATAAATCCTGGCACAAAAAGTATAAATAATAGGTAGTGCTTTTTCTTCCTGAAAAGCGAAAAAAGTCCATATATAAAGAATGGAAGAAGTACATACTGAAATTTCTCAAATTCACGATATCCCGCCCGTTCTCTGGGGTGATTTGAAAAAAAGTAAAGTGAAGGGCTTAACACCTCTCCGCTTCTAAGTGACAATGCAAATATCTTTTGTGTAATATCTTTTTGTTCAAACCAGTAGGCAACTGGTAGTGGTAATGGCGGGTATGCAGCCAAGTTGTGTTTTATTTCAACTTGATGAACTGGAGAGTTCGAAACAAGTGGGGTTTTAGTAATCTGAAAATACTGAAAAAGACATAAAAGCAAAACTAGAACAGTTAAAATCCTTCTTTTTTGGGAAAACAAAATAGAAACGATAGTTGTTGCTAGAACCAACAGAAAAATTGGTGGGTTAGTTAGTAGCACAACAGTCCAGGGCACAAAAAGGACTATAAGAAGATAAAGTATCATCTGGCAACACCAGTAAATAGATAGAAAGCAGGTTCACCTGAAGGATAGGCAAACGACTTAATCATCTTTAGGTCCTTTGGTGTTCGCTCAGGCTCAGCGATCAGGTTAACGTTTACTTCCTTTGCTGAGGCTAAGTAAAGCGTTTTGTCGTCTAGTATTTTACCCCAGTCATATAGCCCTTTTTTACCTTCAAAATTACCAAACGAGAATTTACCTATATAACTGATATCGCCAAAACCCGGGATATTGTGTTTCTTCATTGGATACCCTTGGTGCCACTGTACAGGATCAAATTCATACCAAGCTGCAAAAAAGATCCAGGGAGGCTCGTCAGCACTGGTTATAATGACGTTATCAAACTCAGACTGTATTTGTTTTACTTCACTAATTGCCGGTCCCCAACCATAGTGCCACCACCTCTCAGACTGTGACGGGTTGTGTACCCAATATAAGTGCTGATATGAAACAAAGGAAAGGATAAAGACAATTATATATAAACCAATAAGTGGCACTTTCAATCTCTTTTGTGATGAAACAAGATAGTAAAATCCATACGAAACCAAAAACAAAAGGGGAGGAAGAATCAAGATTAAACGAGTTGCGTGGTTTCCTCCATCTCTGGTAAGGCTTGATGGAATGACCCCAAGTAAGGTCCACAAGGCAATGAGCCATTTGCTTTTTTTGTTTTCGCTTTTGGTAAGAAAAAAGGCAAGTCCTGCAATAAGACCAATAATTTCGTATTTATAAAACTCTCCCATTCCTTCAATTGAGTGACGAGGATTGGGGTCTCCTCTTAACAGGAGAAATTCGGATGAAAAAGGCATAAAGTAGTTATGCAAAACTGTCTCACCCCAATAGGTGAATTTGTTGTGAAATCCTCTATCAATAACGGTTGGGTTAAGACCAGTTCCGGTTTCCCCTCGATTATGTGCATCTGTTCCTCTTGCCGTACCAATTTCAGGCTCTACCGTGGGGTCCGAAAAAACACTTATGTAGTTGAATCGTTGTGTTCCACCACCAAACAAGGTACTCCAGGTAATTGGAGTAAGTACCAATCCAAGTGACAAGACACCAATAAGCAGAGCACGTTTGGGCAATTTAAAGATTTCTTTAAAATAAAGAACTGCCATTGCAACAAGAAAAAATGGCAAAAAAAGTTTTGCAGTACTATACACCCACGGCATAAGTCCAAGGAAAATCCCTGACAGCCACAGCAAAGACCCCTTGTCCCTCAGTGCACGAAGAAAAAAATACATACCCCCTATAAAGAAGAACAACAACTGGGTAACTTCAAAAGCTGCTCGACTGTATTGAATGTGCCAAGGTGAGAAGGCAAGCAAAAAAGCTGCAAACAGTCCAAGTTTGCGTGCACGATCTGTCTCAACCCCTCCACCGACAATCTCCTTAACGAGAAGATAAAACAAAGGAATAGTTGCTATTCCAAATAGTGCAGCTGGTAGCCTGACGCCAAGTGGACTAATTCCAAAAATTGCAACGGTTGGGACGGCAGCGTAAAGATAAAGCGGAGTGCGCCACTCAGCTAAACTCTGAAAGTGCATCGGAAGGGAATTCCCTGAATAGTCTTTCCCAGTTTTTAAGAATGAATACGCGTGATAGCCAACATCAAGTTCATCTCCAAAGAGCGAAACAGGCACTTGCGTCAAGCCAGCTAAACGCAGGACTGCGGCAGCAACAACAATCAACAGTAAAATAAACTTGGTTTGTTTCCATAACGGAGTTGTATTAGTTTTCACCATATTTTTGTCCAATCCACAAAACAAATGTGTATAAATAGTATCTCACAATTCCAAAGTATTTTTTGCTTGACTCAATTAAAAGATTGTTGACGCTTCCCTTACCACTTGCTCCATGAAGGTGAATAACCTGTGCATAAGGCAAATAATAAACTGCAAGGTTATTTTCATTTACTTTTTTGCAATAATCCAAATCCTCAAAGTACATAAAGTATTTTTCGTCTAAAACACCAACTTTTTTCCGAGATTGGGGAGTGATAAGAAAAGCTGCGCCAACGACTGATTCAACTTTTATGGCTTTGTCACCGGAGAGCGAATACTTTGTAAGTATTCCTCTGTTTTTGAGTAAATATTGGGAGACTGCACGAGAGATAGTGGGGAGTCGAAAGATGGAAGCCTGAACTGTGCGGTCAGCGTTCAACAATTGCGGGGCAACAACACCAGCATCGTTGTGCTCTTTTGCAAAAGTAACTAAAGTAGTTAAACAGTCATCGATAATTTCAGTATCAGAGTTTAAAAGTAAAATAAACTCTCCGTCTGCTTTGGCTATCCCCTGGTTGTTTGCTTTTGAAAAACCCTGATTGGTTTTGTTTTTAATAATAGTAAGCGTTTTATTTTTCAGTTTCTGTAGTAAGACTACTGAGCCATCTGTGGAGGCGTTATCAACAACAACAATTTCGTACGGAAACTTAGGTTTGTGTTTGTCAATTGATTTAATACACCTAATCGTCAATTTTTCAGTGTTATAACTGACGATAATAATTGAGAGGGTCAGTTTCATATACTAAATTTAGCAAAGACTGCTTCATCTGAAACGGTGCTCTCTTTCTTTTCTCTGGTTCTTTTAGCCAGTACCAGTTTTCGAAACTTCAATGCATCAAAAACAACTTTTATATATCCTGGATGGGAGATTATCCTTTTTAGTAGTCCCTGAATATGATTTCGAAATAACTTATCACTGGTGATGTTTTTCCAAATAACCAACAGCTGATTGCGCTCTTTCACTCGATTCATAAAGGCAACCTTAAAACGGTCTTTATTAATGGTGCTTTCGTGTTGATGCTCCACCATGCTTTTTGGCTCCCAAACAATCTTGTAGCCATGTTTCCATGCCCGGTAGCCCAAGTCCACATCTTCCCAATAGAAAGGCGTCAAAAGTTCTTCATCAAGTCCCTTTAGTTCCATCCACTGGCTACGACGAAAAACGGCACTGCCACCACTTGCCCAAAAAGAAAATGACTCATTTTGCGTCTCCTTTCCACCTTTGTGCTCAATAAATCCGTTGTTAAAAAAACCTACCGCGGGCCCAGCACCTTTTTCATGCAAACCAACAGCAAAAACACTTTTGTCTTCAAAATGAGCAAGTGCGTGGCTTAAAAATTCACGAGAGGGTATTACATCAGTATTTAATAAACACACCAACTGTCCTTTTGCCATTCTGACACCGTTATTAACTGAAGAGGCAAATCCTCTATTCTTAGTGTGCTTAATCAAACGAATTTTTGAACCGTATTCTTTTTTAAGAAACTTGACCGAGTCATCGGTTGAACCGTCATCAACAATAATTATTTCACCGATTTGGTTTTTCTTATATCGCATTGAGGCAAGAACCGCCGCCAGGTTTTTTTGAAGAAGGCTCTGCCCATTCCAGTTGGGTATTACGACAGAAACAGATAACGTTTTGCTCATACTTTTCTCACTTTAACAACGTTAAGCATGCCTAATATAAATGTGTCATCAACCTCGAGAGTGAGGCCTGCTTTTTTACATAACTTTCCAAGGGCATGCTCTTTGTATGATTGAATATGACAATCGTCCCAAATCTTCCCTCTCCAAAACTTCGTCCACAAAAACCATATTCCTTGAAACAATTTGTTGTCCGAAGGAACTAAAAAGATTGCATATCCCCCAGGAGACAAAACACGTTTTACTTCTTTTAAAACTTTAATCGGTTCCGGGACGTGTTCAAGTACTTCCAGTGCGTACACCGCGTCAAAAGTATTATCTGGGTAATTAAGCTCATGAGCGTTTCCTACCTTAAAAGAAAGGTTTGACTTCTTTGCCCAGTGTTTCTTTGACCAGTCAATTGATGGCTTTAACACATCAATTCCAATTATTTTTTTAGCCTTTGTTTTTTTTGCTATTTCGTAGGTAAAGACTCCGTCAGCGCATCCAATATCAAGAATTTTCCCATTTACCTTTTCTGACAAAGCGATAACTGTTGAGAATCGGCGATTATGCCAATACCTTTGCCCCAAGTTAATTTTCATAGATTGAAAATACCAATCAGGTGGAACGTGTTCGTGTAGCTGTGCTGCTGATTTTGTAGATGTGTTCATTTTGTAATAGGTTCTCGGTACTGGATACGAATTTCACCAAAGTACTTTTCTTCAACAAGTTCTGTTAAGGTATCCTCCTGGGAAATAATATCAGGTAAATACTGGAATGGAATACCCGCCATTGGTTCTAGTATCAAAAAATGATGCTTTTCACGCGTCAGAGCCTGGCTTAGAGCAATCACCTGTCCTTCTTGTCCCCGACCGACCCAGGTTGGCTGATAGCCATAGTGGGATTGTCCATACCAGTTAAAAAGATATGACCAAACAATATTTACCCATAAAGGACTGGTTAAACTGTTGACTGTAAACGGCTCACCATTTGCCCTCTGGTACATATAGTCAAGTGCCGCAGTCTCTTTTACAATCACCAAATCCTTTTGAATTGCAAAATAAGTTGAACCTCGTGCATCCTCCACTTTAATCGTTTTAAATTGAAATACAACAATAAAAAGAATAAAACAAAAAGCCAGTAGCTTTGAATTTGTAAACAGTTTGTATGCAAATATCCCAAGTAAAATTGAAACGGCTGGGCTGATACCTACCAGTAAAAACGGGGTGCTTGTTCCACCAACAGTTACAACTGATGCATGAGAAAAAAGCCACACTGCAAGGAAAAAGACCCAGGACGTAGCTTTCTGTTTTGCCTCTTTTAGGAAGAAAAACAGTGGGAGTATTACAAGAAACGCACCGTAACCGACGTTTCCAGGAAAGCTTGCGGCAGAGTAGACTCTCCCGATCTGATTTAAGAAGAGTACTAGAAAGTCACCGAGTCCGTGCCCCGCAACAACAGCGTCACCTGTTGAAAGAAGTGACAAAACTCCAGAAAAACCTTTAAACCCAAACTTTGCCTCAGACACAATCATTGTCGAAAGTGAAATAAGAAAACTCACGAAAAAGATTCCCAAATCTTTCTTTTGAATGTTTTTCCGATAGATAAAGAGAAAA